>CADBPA010000082.1 GCA_902796505.1 uncultured Ruminococcus sp. | reverse complement strand
TCCCGGTCAGAGCCGACCCGTGCGGAGGATAGCGAGCAGTTTCTCGAAATTTTCGGGCAGGGGAGACTCGAAACGCATCGGCTCGCCAGTGCGCGGATGGGTGAAGGCGAGGGCTTTTGCGTGCAGCGCCTGACCGTCGAGGAGGGCTTTGTGCTGTTTTTCAAACGGCGTTCTGCCGCCGCCGTACACCTCGTCGCCGAGCAGCGGATGCCCGATGTGCGAAAGATGCACGCGGATCTGGTGGGTGCGCCCGGTTTCGAGGATCAGTTTCAGATAGCTGATCTTTCCGAAGTCCTCGAGCAGTTCGTAATGCGTGACGGCGCGCTTGGCGTTCGGATCGCCTGCGAGGACCGCCATTTTCTTGCGATCGACCGGGTGCCGCCCGATCGGCAGATCCACCGTGCCGCGGCTTTCGCGGAAGCCGCCGTTCGCCAGCGCGTGATATTCGCGCACGATCCCGTGGTGCGAGAGGTCCTCCGAGAGGCGCAGATGCGTAAAATCGTTCTTGGCGACAACGAGCAGACCGCTCGTGTACTTGTCGATGCGGTGAACGATGCCGGGGCGGATCACGCCGCCGACGCCCGAAAGCGAATCTTTGCAGTGGTAGAGCAGGGCGTTCACCAGCGTGCCGGTGCGGTTTCCCGCCGCCGGATGCACCACCATGCCGGAGGGCTTGTTGACGACGAGCAGGTCGGCGTCCTCATAGAGAATATCGAGCGGAATTTCTTCCGGCAGGACCTGCCACTCCTCCGGCTCGTCGGGGAAATAGGCGATCCGGTCTCCTGCCGCGAGGATGCGTTTTTTTTCACACGCCCCCCCGTTGAGCAGGACTTCTCCCCCCTCGATGGCGCGGACGGCAGCCGAGCGGGAGACGCCGGCAAGCGAGGCGAGCGCGGCGTCCAGCCGCGCGCCGGCATATTCTTCGGAAACGAGGAAGATCTCCTCTTCGCGCTCGCCGGTCACGGCGCTTCGTCCTCGTGCGGATCTTTCTCTGCGGCGTCATCGCCGCCTTTTTTTCGCTTTTTCGCCTCGGCGATGATGTCGACGATCAGGCAGATCATCATCAGGATCGCCCCGACCGTCACGAAGCAGTCCGCCACGTTGAAGATCGGGAAATCGTAGATTGCCAAACCGCCCTTCGCCGGGTAGTAGAGCGTCACGTCGATGAAATCGACCACGTAGCCCTTAAAAATACGCTCGATCATATTGCCGACGCCGCCGGTCAGGATCATCGCGCCCGAAACGCCGTAAAATTTGTTCGGCGCGTGTCCCGAAAAAAGCCAGAGACCGATGCCGAGGATCATCACGGTGGAGGCGAGCATGAAAAGCACCCGTCCGCCGCCGCCTCCGCCGAGCATTCCGAAGGCGATGCCGTCGTTTTCGGTATAGTTCATCTGCAGAAATCCGTCGATCCATACCCACGGCTCCTGCCCTTTGCGTGTCGCCTCGGCGATCGCTTTCGTCAAAAGGTCGAGTATCACGCCGCCGACCGCAATGGCGGCGTAAAGAATATAATCTTTCAGCGGCAGACGGCGGAAAAAGGACTTCTTTTCGGAAACAGAAGCTTCCTCCTCGCCCGGCGTGCGGGCAGCCGCCCGCGTTTTTTTATCTTCCTGCATCATTCGGATCTCCTTCGGTATCAGAGCGCGGGGAGCAATGCGGTGGCGAACGTCAGGATCACCATCGCGATCATCGGCGAAAAATCGAGCGGCAGGTCCTGCAGAAAATTGAATCTTGCAAGGAGCGCGCGCACCGGGGCGACCACCGGCTCGGTCACCGTGAAAAGGATCCCGTAAAGCGTGCTTTCATCGGGTTCGCTCACGCGCGAGAGGATGGCCCGGAAGAAGATCGCATAGATCATCACGTTCGCGTAGATCTCGACCGTTCTCGATAATATGTAAAGAATTGTAGTCAAAACAGACCTTTCTCCGGGAGAAATCGGGCGGAAATCCGCCTGTCAGCCGGAATCTTGATTCGGTGATTTTTCTCTTTTTCAGTCCTGATCGTCGGTGATGTCCACGTCGCCCGGCGTGATGATATAGGTCGTGTCGGAGGACTTCTTGATCTTGCCGCGGACCGCGTAGGTCACCCCCTGCAGAAAATCGAGCATCCGGGTGACGGTCGGTTTGTCGAGAAGCTCCAGATTCAGAAAGACGGTGCATCCGTCCATCAGGTGATCGGCCGCCACGCGTACCTCCGCGGCGGATTCGGGATGCAGAATTTTCAGTTCGCTGCTCATGCTTTTGTTCTCCTTTTCCGGTTCTGTGTTCGCCGCCGGTTCTTTTACGGCAGGCTCGTTTTCGATCGGCTCTTTTTCCGGCTCCGGGACGGCGTATCCCTTGAATTCGATCTCCGGTTCGGGCGCGGGCTTACGGCCGAGACGGCTGAGCCAATCGGTAAATTTCTCTTTCATATGTGTTCCCCCATTTCTCTGTCCGGCAATTTTTTATCCTTTTTGAAACAGTCTCCGTCCGACGCGCACGATCGTCGCGCCTTCCTCGACGGCGACGGCAAAGCTGTCGCTCATCCCCATCGAGAGGATCGGATCTTCGATCGCAAAACGGTCGGCGATCCGGTCGAGCAGTTCTTTCGTGCGGCGAAAATACGGCCGGTAGCCCTCGGCGTCTTCAAGCACCGGGCCCATCGTCATCAGCCCGCAGAGAGCGAGCCGTTCGTCTTTTGCGACCTTCTCGCAGAACGCCTCGGCGTCCTCCGGAAGCACGCCGCCCTTCTGCGCTTCTCTCGCGCTGTTGATCTCGACCAGCACCGGGATCCGCCGTCCGAGCTTTTCCGCCTGCCTTGCGATCTCGGCGGCGAGCGAAAGATCGTCCAGCGAATGGATGAGCGAGACCTTCGGGGCGATCAGGCGCACCTTGTTCTTCTGCAGATTTCCGATCTCGTGCAGAGCGGGGAAGAGTCCCTGTGCCGCGAGCAGATCGCCGCGCCGCGCAAGCTCCTGCGGCCGGTTTTCCCCGATCTCGGAGATCCCCATGCGGCAGAGCGCGATCAATTCTTCGTCGGTCGCGCTTTTGGTGACCGCGACGAGCCGCACGCCGTCCTCTCTGCCGGCTCTCTCGCAGGCGAGCCGGATCTCGCGCTTCACTTCTTCGACGTTTGCGCGAATATAGGAATATTCATCATTTGGCAGCAGTTCGCTCATGAAAGGCCTCCCGGACGTTTGCTATCTTTATATTATATTATAGCATAACTTCTTTTTCGATTGCAAGCCTTTTTTCGCGTTTTCGCCGAAATTTTTCACGCCGCGCACAGCCCCGCCCCGCGTTTTCCGCCGTCCGGGCGGCGGCGATCGCCTTTTTGCGGCGAAAAGACGACAAAAGCGAAAGAAAATCTCCGAGGACGGTTGATTTTGCGCGCAAAATATGTTATACTGAACTATAACGACACCGACGGGGCTGTCCTGACAGCCCGATGCGGAAGAGAGGTAAGACTCATGCATGAAAAAATCACGGGCGCGGCGCTGCCTTCGGTCATGGCGCTGGCGTTTCTCGGAGACGCGCGCCATTCGCTCTATATCCGGCGGATGCTCGTCAGCCGCGGCATATCGAAATCCGCCGATCTCAACGCCGAGGCGCAAAAGTACGTGACCGCCGAGGCGCAGGCGGACGCGGTGCGCCGCATCCTGCCCTATCTTGCCGAGGACGAGCGCGAGGTCTTCCGCCGCGCGCAGAACAACGGCCATCTCAACAAGCCGAAGCACGCCTCCGGCGCCGACTACCGCGCCGCGACCGGGTTGGAAGCGGTGCTGGGGATGCTGACCTATCTCGGCGACGAGGAGCGCGCCGACGAGCTGATCTCGCTCTCGCTCTCGGAATCGCTTCCGGAGGATCCCGAAAAGCCGACGCTCTGACGATCGAAAAAAAGAAACGTAACCGAAAGGAAATCAAGATATGATCCGCAAAATCAAAGGAACGATGGATATTTTCCCCGACGAGGCGGCGCTCTTCCGCAAGATCGAGGGCGTGATGCGCGAGGAAGCCGAAAAATACGGCTACGGGGAGATCCGCACCCCCACGTTTGAAAGCACCGAGCTTTTCGTCCGCGGCGTCGGCGATACGACCGACGTGGTGCAGAAGGAAATGTACACCTTCGCCGACCGCGAGGAGGACCGCTCGATCTCGCTGCGCCCCGAAGGAACGGCTTCGGTCGTCCGCGCCATCATCGAGAACGGCAAATGCTCGGATCCCATGCCGCTGAAATTCTACTACATCATCTCCTGCTTCCGCCACGAAAAGCCGCAGGCGGGCAGAAGCCGCGAATTTTTCCAGTTCGGCACCGAGATGTTCGGCTCGGAAAGCCCTGCCGCCGACGCCACCGCCATCGCGCTCGCCGCTTCGGTGCTGCGCAGGCTCGGCCTCACGAACGTGAAGCTGCATCTCAATTCGATCGGCTGTAAAAACTGCCGTCCGGACTACCGGCGCGCGCTGGTCGATTACTTCTCGTCGAAGCGCGAATGCCTCTGCGAAAACTGCCGCGCAAGGCTCGATAAAAACCCCCTTCGCCTGCTCGACTGCAAGAATCCCGACGACGCAAAGCTCGCCGCCTCGGCGCCCCGGACGATCGACTATCTCTGCGGCGACTGCAAAAACAGCTTCGATCAGCTCTGCCGCTCGCTCGACGCGATGGGCATCCCCTACGTGATCGATCCGAAGATCGTCCGCGGCCTCGATTACTACACCGGCGCCGTCTTTGAATTCATCGCCGAGGGCATCGGCGCGCAGTCCACCGTCTGCGGAGGCGGAAGATACGACGGCCTCGTCGAATCGCTCGGCGGCCCCGCCCTTTCGGGCATCGGCTTCGGTATGGGCATCACCCGGCTGATCCTCGCCATGCGTGAGCTTGGGATCGCCGAGCCGCAGATCCGCCGCCCGGTCCTCTATATCGCCGCGCTCGGAGAGGCGGCGCAGATCAAGGCCATGGCGATCGTCGAGCGGCTTCGCCGCGAAGGGAAGTACGCCGAGTGCGACATCGTCGGCCGCTCGCTCAAAGCGCAGATGAAGTACGCGAACAAGATCGGCGCGCGCTATACCCTCATTCTCGGAGACAGCGAGATCGAGTCCGGAAAAGCGCCGCTGCGCAATATGGAAGACAGCAGTCAGACCGAGGTCGAGATCGACTCGTTCGAGATTTAAATACGCAATAAGACAACAATTCTTTGCATTTTGAGGAAAGGAGACGGCGTATGAAAGCAAGAGAAGCCTTTCTCCCGGTCAGCCGCGAGGATATGCTGGCGCGCGGACTTTCCGAGGTGGACTTCGTCTACGTGTGCGGCGACGCCTACGTCGATCATCCCTCCTTCGGCGCGGCGATCATCACGCGCGTTCTCGAAGCCGAAGGTTTCACCGTCGGCATGCTCGCCCAGCCGGATATGAAAAAGAACGAGGATTTTCTCCGCTTCGGCAGGCCCCGGCTCGGCTTTCTGGTCTCGGCGGGGAACATTGACTCGATGGTCGCCCACTACACCGTCTCCGGCAAGAGGAGAAATTACGATTATTACAGCCCCGGCGGAAAGACCGGGCTGCGCCCCGACCGCGCCGTCATCGCCTACTGCGGAAAGATCCGCGAGCTTTACGGCGATATTCCGATCCTGATCGGCGGGCTCGAAGCCTCGCTGCGCCGCTTCGCGCATTACGACTATTGGCAGAACCGGGTGCGCCGCTCGATCCTGCTCGATTCCCGGGCGGATCTTCTGATGTACGGGATGGGCGAAAAGATCGTCGAGCGCGTCGCGCAGCTGCTCGGCCGCGGGATTCCCGTCCGTAAGATCCGGGACGTGCGCGGTACCGTCTATCTCTGCGATCGGGGGGAGCGGGTGCATTATCCGGCGGTCGAGGTCGGCGAATACGAGACGCTGCGCACCGATAAGAAGGCGTACGCCGAGGCGTTCGCCGTCCAGTACCGAAACACCGATTCGCACAGCGGCAAAGCCGTGATCGAATATTACGGCGATAAGATGCTCGTCGCCAATCCCCCGATGCCGCCGCTCGAGCGCGAGGAGCTCGACCGGGTGTACGCGCTGCCCTACGCGCGCGATTATCACCCCGACTACGAGCCGCTGGGCGGCGTTCCGGCGATCAAGGAGGTCAAGTTCTCCCTGACGCACAACCGCGGCTGCTTCGGCGCCTGCAACTTCTGCGCCATCGCCTTCCACCAAGGCAAGGAGGTGCGCTCGCGCAGTGAGGAGAGCGTGATCGCCGAGGCGAGGCTGCTGACCGAAGATCCCGACTTCAAGGGCTACATCCACGACGTCGGCGGCCCGACCGCCAACTTCCGCTATCCCTCCTGCGAACGGCAGAAGACCGCCGGCGTCTGCCCCGGCAGAAAGTGCCTCTCGCCCACCCCGTGTAAAAATCTGATCGTCGATCACAGCGAATATCTGCACCTGCTCGGAGAGCTGGAGCGGCTGCCGCGCGTCAAGCGCGTGTTCATCCGTTCGGGCATCCGCTTCGACTATCTGCTCTACGACAAGGACGATTCCTTCTTCCGCGCGCTCGTCGAGCGGCACGTGTCGGGGCAGCTGAAGGTCGCGCCGGAGCATTGCTCGAACAACGCCCTTTCGATGATGGGCAAGCCGCCGATCGAGGTCTACGAAGCCTTCCGCAAAAAATATTTTTCGCTCTGCGCCGAGATCGGCAAGGAGCTGTATATCGTTCCCTACCTGATGTCGAGCCATCCGGGATCGACGCTTCAGGACGCCGTCGCCCTCGCGCTCTGGCTCAAAAAGGAGCGTCTCAACCCCGAACAGGTGCAGGATTTCTATCCCACCCCCGGCACGATCTCGACGGTGATGTACTATACCGGCATCCATCCCCTGACCGGCAAGCCGATCCCGGTCGCCACCGATCCGCGCGAGAAAATGCTTCAGCGCGCCCTTTTGCAATACGCGCGCCCGGAAAACGCCGGGCTCGTCCGCGAGGCGCTCAAAAAAGCCGGACGGGAAGACCTGATCGGCAACCGCCCAGAATGCCTCGTCCGCCCCGCCTTCCTCGAAGGAACGAACACCCGCTACTCCCCCGCCAAGCGCGAGGGAAGGGCAGAGCGGCAGAAGATGGCGAACAACAACGCGAAAGCCGCCCGCCCGGCG
>CADBPA010000081.1 GCA_902796505.1 uncultured Ruminococcus sp. | reverse complement strand
CGCCGCCGCGGACAGGTACTCCGCATAGCCGGATCCGGTCAGCCCCGCGCTCCCGATCGCCTCCGCCGCCGCGCCGTAGGTCGGGCTCGCCTTCGCGTAGGCCGCCTCGGCGTTTTTCACCGCCGCGCGGTAGTCCCCGTCGGTCTCGCCGGGAGCTTTGTTCTGCGCGGCGAGCCACTCGACGTAGTTCTGCGCACCATAGGGAAGATCAGGCGGGACTTCCGACGCCGTCGAAGTCGAATTCTTCCTGCGGAGCGGCTGCTCCGGGGAACCCGCCTGTGCCGATTCCTTCTTCTTTTTGCCAAGATGCGGGATCGCCGTACCGTCCACCTCCTTTCTCTACCTCGTCTTTGAAATACTCGACGTTCTCTCTCGCGTGCGGATAGTGCGCGCGCTCCTGATTCTGCCAATAGCGCAGCAGCGTCACCGGGTTCTGCGGATCGCCGAGCGTGCCCGCTTTGAGATTTTCGAGATTGCGCTCCCAGAGCGACTCGCGCTGGTACTCCGCGCCGCCGTTGAGATCCACCGAGAAGAGGAAGCCGTCGTTGTAGTAAAACTCGTCGTTTGCGGCGTCGTATTCGAGAAAATCCCGGCGGTCGAAGCGGGTGTTCTGCACCCTGCCGTAGGCGTCCTTATAGGAGAGCGAGCGCGGCTCGTCGGCAAAGGCGAGACAGAGCGTGAAGATCACGCGGTCGAGTTCGGCGTAGGCGGTGTACTTCATCTTCCGCTTGGATTCGAGCCGCCCCGACGCCTGCGAGATGCGCAGCTGTCTTGCCACGCCGGATTCGTTCGCCGCCGAGTCGATGCCCTGGTAGGCGTCCGAGATGCCGATGACGCGCTTGGCGTGGTCGTAAAGCCGCTCGGATTCGGCGACGTCCTGGCTGACGTCCGGGGTGGTGTCCACCTTGCCGTACTGCTGTGCCGTCTCGCCCGGCTTCATGCGGATGATCTGCCCGAACACCGCGTTGTTGAGCGAAACCGTCGCGTCCTCCGGCATGACCGGCGTCACGCCCGAACGCAGAAGCTTCTGCAGAATGCGCGATTCGAGCTTGTTGATCGCCTGCTGCTGGGGACGGACGAACTCGCAGTCGGACTGCCCGATCAGCATCCCCTCGCCGGAGGTGTTCTTGCGGATGACGATCGGAAAGCTTTTCGGCGTGTAGTAGCGCACGTTCGTGAGCGTCGCGTCGCCCTCCGGCATCCGGATCGTCACCTCCTCGTATTCCGGCTCGGAAAAATGCATCTTCGGGTTCTCGCAGCGGCAGACCCCCTCGCGCTCGCCGCAGACCTTGCAGACGGCGATCTTGCGCCGGTAGTAGTGCGGCAGATCCGAGAGGATGAGGTCGCCCGAAAAGACGAATTGCCCGATCTCGCCGTCGTCGCCCTTGTAAAAACAGACGGTGAGATACGCCGCGTCCCCGTCGGCCGCGACCTCGCCTCCGGCTTCGCTTTCGGCGAGGGAGAGCTTGCTTTCGGGGATCCCGTAGCGGCGCGCGAGTCCCGCCTTCGTCGTGACGAAATTCAGAAAGCAGTACTCCATGTCACAGACCTCCGGGATGCCCGGCTGGGGAATGAAGTCGCGCGGCGAGAGGCAATGCACGCGCACGCCCCCGATCTCCTCGCCCATACGCTGGTCGTTGTCCCATTCGGCAAAGAAGACCGATCCGCCGTAGATATAGGTGTACCGCTCGTCGAGATCGTTCATCTGCTCGAAGGGAAGCTTGTCCCGCAGCGAACGGCAGAGCCTCTCGACGGCAAGCGCCGAACGCTCTCTTCGCTCGGTATAGCAGGCGGCGTCTACCTTCGGATTCGGAATGTCCGAGCAGATCTGGCTCTCGATGATCTCGTAGGTGATGTTGCGGACGGTGGACGCCGCCTCGCTCGATCCGTCGATCTCAGGGGAGCCGCGGTACTGGCGCATATGCCGGTCGAAGAGATCGAGCGTGCCGGCATAGCGGTTTTTCGCGTTTTCGTAAAGCGCCCGGAAGTACGCGAGCCTTTCGGCGCCTTTCAGATGATCACATTTCACAGTGGTTCTCCGTATTTTCTGATGAGATATTGTTTGCCGGCGTCGTCCGCCGCGTCGTAGTCCTCCTGCATATCGGAAGTCCACCTCGTCCGTCTGACCGCGGTCGGCACCTCCGCCGGGCGGCTGTGGAAGATGGCGAAGCCCCGGAGCGCGTCGGGCGCGTGGGTGAGCTCGTGCGGCTCGTTTGCGCAGTCGGTCGGGCGCAGGGGATCGATCTGCAGCGCCGGCAGGCAGGCGAGAAGCTCGGTGCAGGTTGGAAAGATGCGGACGCCCGGCTCGCCCGAACGCAGGCGCAGAAGCTCTTTGACCGAAAGCCAGCCTGCCTCGCGGTCGTTCGAGGTCTTGACGAGCGGAAGACCGTATTCGGCGAAGAGGCTCGCTTTGCTTTTTCCGCTCTCCTGACTCCGGCTCCAGAGATCCGGCGGCGCAAGCGTCGCGTAGATCTGCTCGTCCTTCGGCGTGCGTAGAAGGATCGCTTCGGCGGAGGCGCTGATCGGCAGGTCGGAGGCGCAGAACTCCCGGTAGACCACCGCGCGCCGTTCGGGCGAGACGGCGATCCAGAGGCAGGCAAGCCGGTCGAGACCGTAGTCGATCGTCCGGTATCTGCGCCAATGCGCGGGAATCGCAAACGGCTCGCAGACGTGGACTCTGCGGTCGAATTCCGAGAAGTACTGCCCCTCGAAAACGTCCCAGTCGCCGTAGAGCAGCGCCTTTTTTTCGCGCTCCGGCAGGGCGAGCAGACGTTCCCTGTAACCGGGATCCCGCTCTTCGAGAAAGCGGTTGTCCGAGAGAAAGGAGGGAAGAAAGATCCTTCGCATTCCGTCGCTGCCGGTAAACGGCGTGTTCGGCGGAGAGGGATCGACGAATCTCGCCTTCACCCAGGAGTGTCCCACGCCGCCGGGGTTGGTGCTGGACTTGATCTGCTTCGGGTAGGGGTTCGCTCCGCGGACGCGGGAGATCAGATAGCGGTACTGCGTCTCGGTAAAATGCGTCAGCTCATCGAACCGCACGACGTCATACTCCGCGGATTGGTACTGATAGACGTCGTTCTCGGCGGCGAGATAGCCGAAGTCGATGCAGGAGCCGTTTCTGAACTTCCCGGCGTGCGAGGAGGAGTTGAGTGAGAAAACTTCGCGCGGATAGAGCGAGAGGGCGGTGCGGATGAGCGATTTATCGAGCTCCGCGAAGGTGCGCCGCAGGATCAATTGCCGCGAGCCGGGGTAGCGCAGGGCGAAGAGCAGAGCGTCCACCATCTGTCCGTAGGACTTTCCGCCGCCTGCCGCTCCTCCGAAGAGGACCTCGGTCTCGTGCGCTTCGAGAAAAGTCATTTGCTTTTCGGTGACCTTCAGCGAGAGTCTCATCCGTCCGTTCTCCTTTCTCCGGGATCGCCCGACCGCCTTGCAAAGGCCGTTCGGGTTTGTAACAGGTCGTGATATTTTATCACCGCACGACCTCCAGCGTGACGGCGAGCTCCCGGTCGCTCCCCTCGTCTTTTTCTCCCATGCCGAACTCGGCGGCGAGCAGAAATTTTGCGAACGTTCCGTCCACCTTTTTGCCAAGCGCCGCGTCGATCAGAAGATCTTTTCGGATCGCCTCGCATTCGCGGACGGCGCGGTCAAATTCCGCTCTCCTGCGAAATCCGTTCAACTCCTCGGTCGTCATCCCCGAAAGGACGGCGAACTTGTGCAGGCTGGGGATCTCCCCGGCGTCCGCCGCGCGAAGGAAGTAAAGGTAGATCTGCTTCGGCAGGTCCTTGCGGTAGACCGCCCGGCGCCGCCGTTTTCCTGCGCCCCTCGGCAGACCGTCGGTGCGCTGTGCGCCCTTCTCCGCCAACATCCCCGCGGCGCGATCTGCTTTTTCCACCCCGGCGGCGCGATCTGCTTTTTCCGCCCCGGCGGTGCGATCTGCCATTTCCGCTTTTCCGGCGGTGCGATCTGCTTTTTCCGCTCCGGCGGCGCGATCTGCTTTTTCCGCTCCGGCGGCTCGATCTGCGTTTTCCGCTTTCCCGGCGGCGCGATCTGCTTTTTCTGCCCCCGTCGCCCCGGCGATCTTTCCGGGCTTGCCTTCGCCGCTCTGCCCGGCGGCGTTTTCGCACTCGCCTTCGCCGCCCTGCCCGACGATTTTTCCGGGCTTGCCTGCACCGTCCGCCGCGCCTGCTTCGGCAGACTGCCTCTTTTCGTCCAT
>CADBPA010000080.1 GCA_902796505.1 uncultured Ruminococcus sp. | reverse complement strand
GGAAGATCTGCGTGGACGGCGGCTTCACCTGCCCGAACCGGGACGGCCGATGCGGCGTCGGCGGCTGCATTTTCTGCGGCGAGCGCGGCGCGGGAGAGCATCTCGATCCGACAAAGTCCATCCGCGAGCAGGTCGAGCGCGGCCTTCGGGCGACGACGGGCGACTGCATCCTCTATTTTCAGAATTTCACGAACACCTACGCGCCGCCGGAGGTCCTGCGCGCACGCTATGACGCCGCGCTGATCGATCCGCGCATCCGCGTTTTCGACGTCGGCACCCGACCGGACTGCATCGACGAGGCGATCGCCGACCTGCTCGCCTCCTATCAGGACCGCTGCGAGGTCTGGGTGGAACTCGGACTGCAGACGGCAAACGACGATACCGCCGACCGCATCCGGCGCGGTTATCACAGAGACGCCTTCGAGCGCGCCATGCGCCTGCTCGCCGCGCGCGGACTCCGGGTGATCGTGCATCTGATCGTCGGTCTGCCGGGCGAGAGCGAGGAGCAGATCCGCGCGACCGCCGATTATCTTTCGGGCTTCGACCTGTTCGGGCTGAAGATCCACTCGCTCTACGTGATGGAGGGGACGGCGCTCGCCGGGATGTTCCGCCGCGGCGAATACACGCCGCCCGGAAAAGACGAATACGTCCGCGCGGTCTGCGATCTTCTTTCGCGGACAAGCCCGGATACCGTGATCCACCGGCTGACCGGAGACTGCCCGGACGGGCTTCTGCTCGCACCGGAATGGTCGAAAAACAAAAACGAAGTCCTCGCCGCCATCCGCGAAAGGATGGAACGGGAAGACCTCGTTCAGGGAAAATTCTATCGAAAAAAAGGATTATAGACCGGCTTCCTCCGCCGCGCGGCGCAGAAGGCGCACCGTCCCGGCGAGCCGCTCTTCCTCCGGCAGACCGCCCTCGAAGGAGATCCCGCCGCGGTAGCCTGCCGCGCGCAGCGCCGAAAACCGCTCTTTGACGAAGGGATAGTCGGAATCGAGCAAAGCGTCTCTGCGCACGCTGCAGATATGGCAATGGATCAGAAGATCCGCAAAGCGCGAAATATCGGAGAGCGGCTCGCCGTTCTCTTCCACGTGATAAAAATCGGCGAGAAGGCGGACGTTTTCCCGGTCGATCCTCCGGACGAGCGCGGCGCCGTCGGCAAGCGTGTTGACGATATTGTCCTCCTGCCGGCGAAGCGGCTCGATCGCGATCCGGATCCGGTATTTTTCCGCGGCCTCCGAGAAGATCCGCCCGGCGGAGGCAAGCTCTCCGAGCGCGCGCTCCTTCGCATATCCGTCCGGTATCCGCCTCGCCGCGGAAGAGCCGAGCACCGCCACTTCCACTCCGAGCGCCGCAAGGCGAGAAAAGGCTTTTTCGGCATAGGCGCGGATCACCGCCTCATCGGCTTCCGGACCGACCAGCCGCACAGAGGAGGGCACCAGCCCGTTCGCGCTGTAGATCACGGCACCGCTTTCTTCCTTCTTCCGCAGAAGGGCGAAAAATTCCCCGTCCGGAAGTCCCGCGATCGACGCGCAGTTGACCTCGCAGTAGTCTGGCGCGTCCTCCGGGCGGCGCGCGCAAAAGTCTATATATTTTTCAAACGGCATACAGATCCCGATCTTCATTTTCAAAGTGCCTCCGCTTTTGTTTGGTACTTTCATTTTATCACAAAACGGAAATTTGTCAAGCCCTTTTTATAAAATCCGTCAGTGTTTTGTCGAAAGAGTACGGCATTTTCGGACGGGGCTTGCGGGAAGGCAAAAAAAGTGTTATAATGATACAAAAATATAAAAGCAAAGGAGCGTCTTATGAAATATCAGACCAAGCTCGACAAGACCTACCGCCCGATGATCCTCGCCTACCGCGAATTCGTCGAGGGCGCGATCCGCACCGATCATAAATTCCTCTACCTCTGCGTAGAGCGCAACGACGGCTACAACTATTCCTTCCATTTCCCGATCTATACCGCCCCCGAAAAGCGGGAGGAAAACTGCCGCATGGCGGAGCGCATCGCCAAGACGATGCTCTGGGTGGTCGGCGGCTACAAAATCTACGTCGCCGGAGACGATACCGTCTACGAATATCTGAAGGACGCCTATACCGAAAAGGGACTGCGCGCCTTCGATACCGATTTCATGTCGGGCGTTTACGAAGCGCCCTTCGAGGTCATCCGCCGCGAGGTCGGAAAAATGCCGGCGCCGAAGAACTGCTCGGTGCAGGTCGGCGGAAATCTCGACGGCTGCCGCATCGGTTTTGACGCCGGCGGATCCGACCGCAAGGTCTCCGCGGTCGTGAACGGCGAGGTCGTCTACTCCGAGGAGGTCGTCTGGTTCCCGAAGATCACCGCGGATCCCGACTATCACTACAACGAAATCATGACCGCGATGAAGACCGCCGCCTCCAAGATGCCGACGGTGGACGCGATCGGCGTTTCCTCCGCGGGCGTGTACGTCAACAACCGCATCATGGTCGCCTCTCTCTTCCTGAAAGTGCCGAAGGACAAGTTCGAGCAGAAGGTCAAGACGATGTATATCGACATCGCGAAGGAGCTCTCCCGCGAATACGGCAAGGAGATCCCGCTCGAAGTCGCCAACGACGGCGACGTCACCGCGCTTGCCGGCGCGATCGATCTTCAGGACAACAAGGTCCTCGGCATCGCGATGGGAACCTCCGAGGCGGTCGGCTACATCAACGAAAACGGCGGACTCAACGGCTGGCTCTCCGAGCTGGCGTTCGTCCCGGTGGACTACGCGAAGGAGTCGATGGTGGACGAATGGAGCGGAGACTACGGCTGCGGCGTGAAGTACTTCTCGCAGGACGCGGTCATCAAGCTCGCCGAGCTCGGCGGATACAAGTTCGACGAAGGGCTTTCCCCCGCCGAAAAGCTGAAGGTCGTTCAGGCGATGATGAAAAACGGCGATCCGCTGGCAAGGCAGATCTACGAGGACATCGGCACCTATCTCGGCTACACCCTTCCCTTCTACGCGATGTTCTACGGCATCAAACATATTCTTCTGCTCGGCCGCGTGACCAGCGGCGAGGGCGGCAATATCATCATGGACCGCGCCAACGAAATTCTGCGCGACGAATTCCCCGAATACTCCTTCCGCGTGGAAATGCCGGATGAAAACAACCGCAGAGTCGGTCAGTCGATCGCGGCGGCGTCTCTGCCCGCCACGAAAAAATAAGGAGGCAAAACGGCATGAAAGGCTTTCGTAACGTTGACGCCTACCTGCACGGTAAGGGCGTCGTCAGGACCAATATCGGGATCGAGGACGGAAAGATCGCCTATATCGGCGAGGATGCCTCCAAGATCACCGAACAGATCGCCGAGGTCAAGGGTACTCTCCTGCCCGGCTTTATCGACGAGCATATTCACGGCGCCGGCGGCGCGGACGCGATGGACGGCACCGAAGAGGCGCTGGCGACCATCTCGGAATATCTTGCCCGCGAGGGAACGACCGGATTTCTCGCCACGACGATGACGCAGTCGCCCGAAAATATCGGACGGGCGCTCGCCGCCGTCAAGGCGGTGCGCGAAAAGGGCGAATACCCCGGCGCCGAGGTGCTCGGCGTGCATCTGGAAGGACCGTTCATCAGCGAAAAGCACGTCGGCGCGCAGCCGCTCGAATACGTCGCAAAGCCGGATCCCGAAACCTTCGCGCGCTATAACGAGCTTTCGGGCGGATCGATCCGCATCGTCACGCTCGCGCCGGAGGTGGAAGGCGGTCTGGAACTCGTCTCCTATCTCGCAAGCCACGGCGTGGTCGCCTCGATCGGACACACCGGAGCGAAATACGCCGACGTCGAAGCCGCGGTCAAAGCCGGGGCGAGCAACGTCACGCACACCTACAACGCCCAGACCGGGCTTCACCACAGAGAGGCCGGCGTGGTCGGCGCGGCGATGCTGATCGACGAGCTGAACTGCGAGATGATCTGCGACACCATCCACGTCAGCGTTCCGGCGATCCGCCTCGTCATCAAGAATAAGCCCCACGACAAATACACCCTGATCACCGACGCGATGCGCGCGAAAGGAATGCCCGACGGCGTATCCGAGCTCGGCGGTCAGACCGTCTACGTCAAAAACGGCGAGGCGCGCCTTGCCGACGGCACGCTGGCGGGAAGCGTTCTGCGGATGAATGTTGCGATCAAAAATCTGGTCGAAAAGGTCGGCGTTTCCTTCACCGACGCGGTCGATTTCGCCACCTATAACCCGGCGAAAAACCTCGGCCTGCTCGGCGAGCGCGGCAGCATCGAGACCGGACTCCGCGCCGACTTCACGGTGCTGGACGACGAGTGCGGCGTCCGCCTGACGGTGGTCGGCGGCAGAGTCGTTTACCGCGCATAAAAGCTCTCCCTCCTGCCCCCAAAAAAGCGGCGGGAGGGTTCTTTCAAAGCGTATAAAGCAAACAATTATTGTCAAAACAGCCGAAAAGGAGCGTCATATGGAGATCCGAAGAGCCGAAACGGGCGATATTCCCGGCATCGATTCCCTGCTGTTTGCGGTGCTTGCGATCCACGCGAAGATCCGCCCGGACATCTTTGTTCCCGGCACGAAAAAATATACCGACGGGCAGCTTTCGGCGATCCTCTCGGACGATCGGACGCCGGTCTTCGTCGCAGAAGAGGACGGGCGGCTGCTCGGACATCTCTTCTGCCAGATGAGAGAGATCCGGGGAAACGCGAACCTCGTCGCGCGGCGGGAGTTTTTCCTCGACGATCTCTGCGTGGACGAGGCGGCGCGCGGCAGAGGCGTCGGTCGGGCGCTTTGCGAATATGCGAAGGAATACGCGCGCCGTTGCGGCTGCGTCTTCGTGACGCTGAACGTCTGGGAAGGCAACGACGGGGCGCGCAGGTTTTACGAGGCGATGGGCTTCGGCGTCCGCGAAACGCAGATGGAGCTCCCTCTCGGAGAGGACGCGGCTCGCTGATCTTTCCGCCGCCCGACGTCTGCACAGAGATGAGGACGGCACCGGGAACGATCCTTCCTGAAAACCGCTTTTCCCTCGCCGCAAGCGTTTTTTCCTCGGGCGCTGCCCGACCGTCCCCGGTACGCACGCCGGGGACTTTTTTTCGTGCTTGCCGCGGCGTCCGGGGAAACGCGAACCTCGTCGCGCGCCGGGAGCGGCAGGGGTTTTCTCTTCGCCGGAGCGTTTTTTTATTTTTTCACTTTGATACTTGAAAAAAGACAAAGGATATGCTATAATATTCTATGCTGTAGCAAAAATTATAAAGAAGGAGATAAACGTTATGCAGCAAACAAAGCAGCGCAGAACAGTGAAGGTTCTTCTCTTGGCGATCGTCGCAATCGCCGTGACGCTTGTGACCGTTTTCGCTCTTCTGCCGCAAACCGTCCTGAAAGCGGAAGCCGCAAGTTCGATCTCGTATATCGACGCAAGCGGCAAAACGCACACCGCCAGCGCGACGCAGATCACGAAACACTCGAACAAGAACGCTTGGTCGAGCGGTTGGTACTACGTCAGCGGTAACGTGGAGATGAATATTGATTATGAGATCAATATCAACGGTAACGTCAATCTGATCCTCGTGAACGGCGCGACGATGAAACAGTACAGACCCATCAACGTCCCGGCAGGCAGTACGCTGACCATCTACGGTCAGTCCACCGGCGACAATATGGGTAGACTGAGCGTGTACTACCCGTTGGAAAAGCCCTGTGTTACCGGAGAGGGCAAGGTCATCGTCAACAGCGGTTGGCTGGACCTGTACAGGAGCGCGACGGGCTACTCCGCCATTGTGACTCCGATCGAGATCTACGGCGGTAAGGTGACGGCGTACGGTATGAATAAGACCGCCATTGCCGGCAGCGTTACCCTCGGCAGCAATATGGTCGTCCGGGCGGGCAGCAATTCCGGCTCGCACGGCATCGTCGAAAACTTTACCGAAAATCACGGCCATAACTACGCGCAGATCAGCCGCAAGGTCGCGGTCACGGGAGCTTCCTTCTCCAAGACCTCGGTCACCGTGAATAAGGGCGGCGACGCTATCAGAAATCTGCCGACGATCGCGCCTTCGAACGCGTCGTACAAAGAACTACGGTACATCACGTGGTCGTCAAGCAACACGCAGGTCGCCACGGTGGACGCAAACGGCTACGTCTTCCCGGTCGGCGCCGGAAAAGTGACGATCACCGCCACCGCCACCAACGGCACGGCGACGACCTCCGACGACAAGAAGGCAAGCTACACGGTGGAAGTCATTCCTCCCCCCGCCGTGTCCTATCTTGCGTACAACGAGGAGACGGGTGCGTTTGCGACCGCATCCTGCGATTCGTATCAGATCCTGAAGACACAGGGAACGTGGGGTACCAAGGGCATGACCCGCTGGTACGTTCTGGAAAGCAACAGCCAGATCTCCAAACCCTGCTATACGGGAAGCAATCTGGAGCCGGTCGTCAACGTGGTAGGTGACGTGCATCTGATCCTCAAAGACGGCGCGCGTCTCAATATTCCCGACCACGGCATCAAGATCGCGAAAGGATCCTCCCTGACGATCTACGCCCAGTCCACAGGGGCTCAGAAGGGTGAGATCTACGCCAACGGCACCACCGGCGAGGGTGCTTATCCCTCTTGGAACGCCGGTAACCCCGGTATTGACGCGGACGGCGCGACGCTGACCATCAACGGCGGTAAGATCACCGGTCAGGCAGGCCGTAACGACATCGGTATCAGCTGCCAGCACGGCGGTAAACTGATCATCAACGCCGGTGAGATCGAAGCCTACGCCAGAATGGGTAACATGCACGCCGGCCTCGGCGACCCCGAATGTATCGGCGGTATCAACTCCAACATCGTCATCAACGGCGGTAAGGTCACCGTGAAATCCCCGAACGAAGACCATGGCTACGCGATCGGCTGCGCTCCGAGATGGGGCTATTCCAACATCACCATCAACGGCGGCGAAGTATCCTCGTATTGCTATTACGGCGCGGCTTTCGGCGGCACGCTGAAGATCGCGGACGGTCTCTACGTGAAAGCCAGTAACAACGTGAGCGAGTTGCACTACGTCGGGGGTTACGGCGGACAGAAGTACGCCCACGTCGGCCCATACGTCGGCGCGACGGGCCTGTCGCTGAACAACGCCACCCTCGATCTGAAGGTGCGCGGTGCGTCGGCAACGCTCTCCCCCATCTTTACGCCGGGCGACGCCACCTTTGACGACAACCGCTTCGTGACCTGGACGTCGAGCGACGAGAGCATCGCGACGGTCGACGGAAACGGCGTCGTGCGCCCGGTCGCCCCCGGTACGGTCACCATTACCGCGGTCGCAAGCAACGGCACCGAATCGACCGACGACGACCGGACGGCGACCTGCAGAGTGACGGTCGGCGTCGTGAACGTCACCGGCGTGACGCTGGACAAGACCACTTTAACGATGGTTTCCAACGGCGCGCAGGCGAGACTTTCGCGAACGCTTTCGCCCAACGAGGTCTCCTACCTGAACGTCGTCTGGTCGAGCAATAACGAAAGCGTCGTTACGGTCGAACAGAACGGCGTGATCACCACGCACAATATCGGTACGGCGGTCATCACCTGCACCGCGACCAACGGCACGCCGGACGATCCCTCGGATGATAAGAAGGCCAGCTGCACCGTAACGGTCACGCCCGCAAACGTCATCAGCGTGACGCTGGAACCGACCGTTTATTATCTCAGCACGAAACAAACGCTCCCCATTCAGGCGACCGTGAGACCGTTTGACGGCTTCACGAGAACGGTCGTCTGGTCGAGCAGCGACGAGAGCGTTGCCACCGTCGATCAGAACGGCGTGGTGCATCCGGTGTCCATCGGTAACGTCACCATCACCGCGACCGCGACCAACGAGACGCCCGACAACCCGAACGATGATAGAAAAGCCACCTGCGCGATCGAAGTCTCCGTATTTGCCGAAGAGATCGCGGTGGAATCCGAGATCACCCTTCTGCAGGGCGGCGACAGACACACGCTGACGCCCGTCTTTACCCCGGCGGATACCACCTATCAGACGGTCCATTGGTCGTCCGATAATACGACCGTCGCCACCGTCGATCAAAACGGCGTCGTCACGCCTTACGAACCCGGTACGGCGATCATCACCGTCGTGGCGGACAACGGCTCGCCGGACGATCCGAGCGACGATAAGACGACGACCTGCACGGTCACGGTGACCGCGCGCGGACCGGTCAGTTATCTCGATTACGTAGACGGCGCCTTCGTCGAAAAGCAGTGCGAGGAGTATACGATCCTCAGACCGGACAGCGTCGTCTTGAAGAGCGGCTGGTACGTCGTCTCGCGCGACGTAACGATCGGCGGAAGAATTTCGCTCGACGGCTTTTGGAACGCAGACGTACATATCATCCTGATGAACGGCGCGACGCTGAACGCGAACACCGGTATCTCGGTCGATTACTGGGACAGCCTGACGGTTTACGCGCAG
>CADBPA010000079.1 GCA_902796505.1 uncultured Ruminococcus sp. | reverse complement strand
TTGCTACGGGTTTAAAAATATGGTGTAGTGCTTTCCGCGCTTGACACCTCATCCGTCACACGGGGCGAACACCGTGTGCCACCTTCCCCCAAGCGGGGAAGGCGACCTAATCATACTCCCGGTGACTCTGTTGTGCCAAAATGCGAAGCGCATTTGTGGACTTCGCATTCGCACCATTAGTCCAAACTGACGCGGGCGAGTTTTTCATGCCACTCGTCCATTGTGATCAGCACGTCGCGCGGCTTCTGTCCGTCCGGCTCGGAGGCGATGCCGAGATCGACCATCGTGTCGATATAGCTTGCCGCTTTGCCGAATCCGATGTGCAGTTTTCTCTGCAGAAGCGAGGTGGAGATCTTGTGCGCGTTGATGGCGACTTCCACCGCGTCGAGGAATTTCTGGTCGTTATACACGCCGGCGTTGCTCGTCTCGTCGCCGTCGTCCTCGTCGAAGGAGTCCTCCTCACCGTTCTTTTTCAGGCAGGCCTTGGCGGCGTGATTGATCTCCTCGATCGTCTGGCTGTCGTAGTTGTTTTCGGGCGCCTGCGCGCGCAGGAAATTCATCACGTCCTCGACTTCCTTGTCCGAGCAGAATGCGCCCTGCACGCGCACGGCGTTCGGCCGCGACGCCGTCAAGTAGAGCATATCGCCCTTGTCGAGCAGCCGCTCGGCGCCGCTCTGGTCGAGGACGGTGCGCGCGTCCACGTTGGAGGCGACCTTGCAGGAGATACGGGTGGGGATATTCGCCTTGATCGTACCGGTGATGACCTGCACCGAGGGGCGCTGAGTACCGATGATCAGGTGGATGCCGGCGGCGCGCGCCTTCTGCGTCAGGCTCATGATGAGGTCTTCGATCGGATCGCGCATCTTGATCATCAGGTCGTTCAGCTCGTCGATGACGATCACGATATAGGGCATCGGATCGCCGAGGGCGGGATTTTCCCTGACCTTTTCGTTGTATGCGGCGATGTTGCGCACCATCAGGCGGCTGATGGCCTCATAGCGGCGGTCCATCTCCTGGTTGGCCCAGGCGAGCGCGCCTGCCGCCTGCTTCGGATCGGTCACGATCGGGACCAGCAGATGCGGAATGCCGTTGTACATGGTAAACTCGACCGTCTTCGGGTCGATCATAATGAGTTTCAGCTCGTCCGGACGCGCCTTGTAAAGCATCGAGATCAGCATCGAGTTGATCGAGACCGATTTTCCCATACCGGTCGCACCGGCGACCAGCAGGTGCGGCATCTTGGCGACGTCGCCGAACACCGGATTTCCCATGACGTTCTTGCCGATGCAGACCGCCGTCTTGGAACGCTCCGACTGAAACTCCTCGGTTTCGATCAGATCGCGCAGCGAGACGGTCTGTGGCGTTTTGTTCGGGACCTCGAAGCCGATCGCCGAGCGGCCCGGAATCGGCGTTTCCATCCGGATGCCCTCGATGCCGAGCGCGAGATTGATGTCGTTGAACAGCCTCGTCACCGCGCTGACGCGCACGCCTGCCGCCGGAACGACTTCGTATCGGGTGACACGCGGTCCGCGGTCGATGCCCTTGATCGAGGCTTTGACGTCGAAGGACGCCAGCGTATTGATGAGTTTTTCGCCGTTTTCCTGCGCTTCACGCGCGATCTTTTCTTCATCCACGTTCTTCGGCCGCGCAAGCAGGTCGATCGGCGGGAATTGGTAATTCGAGTAATCGGGTTTCTTCGGTTTCTCCGGCTCTTTCTCCGGCTCTTCTTTCGCCTCGGCAGGCTGCGGGATCGGCTCTTCGGCCGTTGCCGGGGGATCGTCGTCCTCCGCCTCGTCCGTCACGTCCGGCTCTGCCGGCTCGGTTGCCGACTCGGTTTCGGTCTCGTCGGGCTCGGTTTTCGGCTCTGCCGGCTCGGTTTCCGGCTTTGCCGGCTCGGTTTCCGGCTCTGCCGGCTTTTCCGCGCCCGCGTCGGACGAGAAGATCGAGAAACCGGCGCGCTGTCTGAGAATATCGGGATTCTGTTTTTCGGGCGGGATCTGCTCTTTGTGAACGATCTGATCCTCGTCCGGGCGAACGCCGAACTCGAAGGTCGCGCCGATCATCTTCTGCGGCTCGTCCTCCCCGTCCACATCGTCGTCCCCGGAGTCCTCCTCCGGCTCGGCGGCAGGCTCTTCGGTGAGCGGCGCGCGGCGGACGAGAAGCGTTTCCTCCCGGTCATCGCGCTCGTCTTCCTCCTCCGACCGCTCTTCCTCGCCGTCGGTCGGATCGGGCGCTTCGCTCTCTTCGGCGACAGGGTACGCCGGGGTGGAGAAGGTCGGGGTATAGAGCGGCTTGACCTTCGGCTCGGCGTAGGAGGGATTCGGCTCGACCGCCGGGCTTTCGTCGGAATCCGACTCTGCAGCGTGGGACGGATCGGGCGTACCGAAGGTGAAGGTCTCCCCGGTCTCCCGGCTCTCCTCCGTGCGCCCGTCGTCTACCTCAGCGCGCTCTTCGGTCGGGAAAGAGAAGGTCGTCCCGGTCTCAGGCGGTATTCCGGGCTGTGCTTTCGGCTCTTGCGGAGCGGTATGGTCTTGCGGCGCGGCAGGCTCTGCGAACGCGGAGTCCTCCTCGCGGATGAGATTGCCGGTAAATTCCGCCGCCTTCCGGTAGGGCGTCACGCGGCGGTAGGACATCCGCTCCGGCTCTTTTTCGGGGGCGGCATACGGCTGCGGCGTATCGGTCGGGCGCGGTCGTTCGGCATAGGTCTGCGACGGCAGGTCGGGCGAAATCGGACGCACGGGTTCGCTCTCCGGCTCTTTTGCGATCGGTTTCGGCTCTTCTTCGGGTTCGACTGCCGGCGCCGTTTCCGCCGCGGTCTCCGCCGCGGTTTCCGCCGCGGCCTCCGCGCTCGCTTCTTCCTTGGCGCGGCGCGCCTGCTCGATGAGATATTTTCTGCGCTCTTCAAACGCGGCTTTGCGCCGTGCGCGATCGGCGTCCTCCGGCGTCATATTGCTGATGGATTCGGAAAATTCCCGACCGGCCTCCGGCGCGGCTTTCGCCACCGTTTCGGCGTGGCTCGATCGCTTTTCGGCAAGCCGTTCGTTTTCGGCAAGGTCGAGCGGATCGAAATCGCGAGCGAAAAAGCTGTCCGCGCTCTCGTCGGCGGTCAAGGGGGAATCGGGCGTGCGCTTCGGCTCTTCTTCCGGCTCGACGACGATGTCCTCCGGACGGTCATGCTCGACCGTGTCGGTGCGCAGACTGTTGAAATAGTCCTCGCTTGCCGCGCTGGCTTCGCGCGTTCTGCGCTCGCGCTTCGGGATCGGCTCGTCCGCGCGCTCCTCTTTCTGCGGTGCGTTCGGATCGACCTCGCTCTTCGGATGCACCGTCTCCTGAAGCTTCGGCGATATGCCGATGGAGCGGTCGTCGCGCAGTTCGTGGATGTCGAGCTTTTCGATCTTCAGTTCCTTCATGCCGTTGTCGGCGGCGAAATAATCGTCGTCGGTCAGCTCGCTGTGCTTTTCTTCGGCTTTGCGCTGTCTTTTGCGCTCACGGCTGCCGGCGATCTTCCCGAAAAGATGTCCGACGCCGCGCCCGATCGCGAGAAATCCCCGTCCGATCGCCGCGCCGAATCCGGCAAGCGTGCCGGAATCGTTCGAGAAGAAAAAGACGAGATAGAGAATGAGGATCAGGACGGCGAGGATCAGAAGCCCGACCGGTCCGACGATCTTCTCAACGGCAAAGCCGAGCGTTCCGCCGATCGCGCCGCCGCCGATCCGGGCTTGTCCGTCGGCATAGAACCCGGCGAGCGAATAGGGAACGTCCGCGCTGAAATGGCGGATGAGATGGGCGAGCGAGGCGAGCGTCAGCAGAGCGACCGACGAGATGATCAGCCTCGTCAGCCGACGCTTCTGCGCGCGGTCGCGGCGGAAGAAGACCCCGTGCAGAACGATCAGCACCGGGATGGCGTAAGCCGCCCAGGAGAACAGACCGAGCAGGACGCCGGCGATCGCCGCGCCGAGGATCCCGGTCTTCTGCGTGAAGAAGCAGACGGCGATGAACGCCGCCAGGGCATAGAGAAGAAAAGGGATCGCGCGGAGAGTGCCGCTGTCCCCCGAAGGATTTGGATTTTGTGAATTTCTCGGATTGTTTTCCGCCATGGCGTGACCTCTCGGACGTGAATTTGAAGAAAACGCGGCGCGACCTGCGAATAGCCCCGCAAAACCGCCGCCGACCGCCGGATCCCCCGGCGCGTGCAACCTGCGAATAGCCCCGCAAGACTGCCGCCGGCCGCCGGATCTACGGCGCGTGCGACCTGCAAAAGCCCCGCAAGACCGCCGCCGATCGCCGGATCCCCGGTGCGTGCGACCTGCAAATAGCCCCGCAAGACCGCCGCCGACCGCCGGATCCCCCGGCGCGTGCGACCTGCGAATAGCCCCGCAAGACCGCCGCCGACCGCCGGATCCCCGGCGCGTGCGCGTATACTACCTATATCATATCAAATTATGAAGAAAAATACAAGAGAAAAGCCGAAATTTCGGCAGAAAAATTTACGCGCTCTCCCTTCGTCACATAGGGCGGACACCGTGTGACGCCTCGTCTCGCCGCGGCTCGGTCAGGGATCGGCTCGTTTACTCCTTCGCCGCCGCTTCGCTACTCCCGGAGGGAGGCTTGGCGTCGTGCGCTTCAAAGTATAGTGCTGAACTTTGAAAAAAAGTCGGATTCGCATTTCGGTCGTATAGAGTTATCGGAGGCATAATTCAGCTTGCCTTCCCCGCTTGGGGGAAGGTGGCACACGGTGTCCGCCCCGTGTGACGGATGAGGTGTCAAGCGCGGAAAGCACTACACCACACTTTTAAACCCGGAGCAAAATCAAATTTTCGTAGAAATGTTTGATTAAATCGCTACCGCGACCGCGCGAAGGGCGATATTCCCGGCGAAACACCTCATCCACCGCAAGCGGTCCCCCTTCCCCCAAGCGGGGAAGGCA
>CADBPA010000078.1 GCA_902796505.1 uncultured Ruminococcus sp. | reverse complement strand
CTATAACCTCTCGGCGTACGCCGAAGCGGTCTCGGAGAACGAAACCGTCGCCGCGCTCGTCGACGCGCTGTACGACTACTCCGTCGCGGTATTCCGGTACCTTTACGGCGAATGATCCTCCGCGGCGCTTCGCCGCACGCAAGTACTCTGCGGCGAATCAACTTTCGCAAAGAATATCTGCGGCGCATCCATATACGCCGCAGAGAAAAAGCAAAGCAAAAGACCTCCGCGCGATCGCGCGGAGGTCGTCTTATTTCAGAAGATCTTATCGGTTGGCTGTTATGCCGCCGATCGTTTTCCGGTGACCTTTTTCGTTATGATCAAAGCGCTTGCAGTCAGAAGGAGCGCGGCAGCGCCGGTCAAAAGCGGGATCAGCCAATTCGGCGTGTTTTCTGCTTCCGTAACGCTTTCGCCGACGGCTGCACCGGGATTTGCCTTCAATTTGACGATACCGTCGCCGTAGAGCGCCGCGCCGTTCTGCGCTTTGGACAGTTCGTCCCATTCCTCCTGCCGTTTGCGCATCGCCTCCAAGACGTCTTCCGGAGTCGGAAGTTCGGAAGAGGAGCGGACGGCGTAATAGCTTTCGTCCAGCCCGTCGTTCCCGGTGGTGATCACGCGGATGGTTTCTCCGAAGGTCCCGTACACGTAGTAGCCGAAGCTATCGAAAGACCGGATCCAGATGTTTTCGGGGCAGGACTCCGCTTTCATGATCCGCTTCATCACAGCCACCGCTTCGACCAATCCTTTTGCGCGCCACGGACCTTGAAAATAAGGCTTGCCGGATTCTCTTCGGTTGACTTCAAAGATATATGCGGGAGCGCCGGTAGAATCGTTGATGAAAAATTCCCAGTGCGACTGTTCCGGAACGTCGTCTCGCCTCGGATCCTTGCCGAGATCGATCACCGCTCCCATGCTGTAAGTTTCTCCTTCGGGAAGATAGCCGGCCAGAAAAGGATAAGCATTCGTTTCCACGTATTCTTTTATGTCGTCGGGAAGATCGGTTGTGCTGTCGGCTGCCGCGGTCAGCGGAATGCAGAACAGAAGCAGGAAGGTTGCCAAGGCGGTAAGGATCATACAAAGTTTTTTCATTTCTTTCTCTCCTTTGTTCAATCGATTTTCAAACTGTCCTCTTTTTTATGTGGTATTATCAATTTACCATATGAAAATGGAAAAGTCAAGAAAAAATGAAAATTTTTTCAAAAAATTTTTCAAAAAAATAGAAAAGCCTTCCCGGAGCGAACGCCGGGAAGGCGGAAAGAGCGAATGGGGGAATGAGGGAAAAAGCGGTCAGATGCGCGCAAGCACGTTTTCCACGGCGGTCTTCGCCAGAGCGACTTCCTCTTCGCTGATCGGCTGATCGAAATCGCGGAAGGAATTGTCGCGCACAGGCTTGCCGGTCAACACCGCAAACCAGAGCAGGCCGACGGCGTAGCGGCCGAGTCCGTAGCCGATATGGTGGCAGTCGCGATGGACTTTCAGCGGATCCGCGCCGAGCCGGAGCAGTTCGCCGATCACCTCGCCGGAGGGCATCACCTCCGCGCCGATCTCCTTCGCCGCGCGATCGTAATTCGCCTTGACGACGGCGAACATATCGTCGTATCCCGAAAAGCCCATCTTCGGCAGCCGCTCGGACGCCGCGCCGTACGCCCAATGCTGATGGATCATCTGCTTCGCCTTCGGGCAGAGCTTGTGCACGTGCTCCGAGATCGCCGAAAGATAGGGCTGAAAACTGTCGTAGTGAATGCTTTCGGGACTGCATTGCTGGATCGTCACCACGTCCCAGTTGCGCGCGAGAAGCGCCTCGTTCAGCGAGACCTGAAAACCGGTCGTCCTTCCGCAGAACTCAAGGCTGTAGCTTTTCGCGTCCGAAAGAATATTGCGGTAGTGCGCCCAGAGCGAGCATCCGCCGATGAAAGGATTCACGCAAAGAATATCCTCTCCCGCCGCGTGCGCAATGCCGGAAAGGTATCTCTGCGCGTCCTGCGAAAAACTGTTTCCGATCGAAAGAATGGTCATGTCGTCCTCCTGATTTCAGAAATAAGCAAACAATTATTTGCATTTCCCGATATTTTTCGCTTGATAAAACATAAAGAGGCGCAGGGAACGCCTCTTTTTTTAATTCAATTTGCCGCGTTGACGATCGCGGTAAACTTGTCGGTCTTCAGCGATGCGCCGCCGATCAGTCCGCCGTCCACGTGCGTTTT
>CADBPA010000077.1 GCA_902796505.1 uncultured Ruminococcus sp. | reverse complement strand
GGGCGAGACCGAATATCAGTGGTCGCACAGCCGCTTCTTCTTCAAGGACGGCCCGGTCGTCTCCTCGACGGCGAGCTGGTACGAAGCGCCGGGCTTCACCTTCCGCTCCACCTTCCGCATCACGACCGAGAAGGCGACGATCGTCTGGGACGGCACGAGCCCCGTCACCGTCTTTGCGGACGGCGAAAAGCGCGTCCTGGAGTATCCCGCGACCGACCATATGGCGGAGGAGACGCGCTTCCTTGCCGACCTGATCCTGAACGGCGGCGAGAACGAGAAGAATCCGCCCGAATCGGCGGCGAACACCGTCGCGCTCGTCGAGGCGCTCAAAGAAAGCGTCCGCAAAGGCGGCGAGAGGGTCGCCTTCCGCCCGGTCGTCTGATCCGGGAAACCTCTCAGAATTTCATACCAACAGAGTAGGCCGGCGCGCGTTCAGTGCCGCAGAGACGGGGAGTTGCTTTGCGGACGAATGGGATCGACGATCCCGACGGTGCGCCGGACCGCATCCCGCTGTTTCCGGCAGAGCAGGTCTTCCGCCATCCGCCGGGCGTATGCCCGACAGAAGGATCTCCGCCTCCCGGTGCGGGAAAGAACTGCACAAGGAGGCAACAAGATGGCAGAAGATTTCCGCAACCCAGAAAAACCCGAAGCGCCGGGCGGTAAGCCCGCCCAGAAGAAAAACAAAAAAACGGCGTCCTGCCGCAGGCCCGCCGGGTTTTTATCGAACACGACCTTTCTGAAACCCTTCTCGAAGGAATGGTTTCTCGAAGCCCTGCGCGAGCTTTACGACGTGCGCAAGCTCTGCGTGGCGGCGATGATGGCGGCGCTCTCGGTGCTGCTGCAATATATCTCGATCCCCCTGACGTCGGGACTGCGGCTGCAGGTGACCTTCACGGTCAGCGCGATCTCCGGCGCGGTCCTCGGTCCGTTTCTTTCGCTGATCCGCGGCGCGGTCTCGGACATCGTGGGCTTCGCGCTTTCGGGCAGCGGCGCCTTCTATTTCGGATACACGCTCTCGGCGATGCTCTCGGCCTGCGTATACTCCTGCCTCTTCTGGCGGCAGAAGATCAGCTTTCCGCGTGTGCTGATCGCCAAAGCGATCGTCAGCCTCGCGATCAACGCGGCGCTCGGCTCGCTCTGGAACGTGCATCTGCTCGGCGCCAAGACCTACGGCGTCTATTTCGGGATCTCGCTCGCCAAGCAGATCATCCTGTATCCGCTCGAAGTGCTGGTCATTCTGCTGCTTCTCGGCGCGCTGACTCCGCCGCTCGGCAGGCTCGGTTGGATGCCGAAGCAGGAGCCGATCAAGACCACGCGCGGCAAGATCGTCGCCGTGATCCTGCTCTCGCTCTTTGCGATCGCCGTGGCGGTCCTCGCCGTTCTGACGGCGAAGGTCCCGGAATTTGCAGCCGCCCTCTCCGATTTCTTCGGAAAGATCTACAAACCGATCAAGGAATTTTTCTCGAACCTCTTCGGTCCGAGATCCTGACCGTGATCCATCAAAGGAGGACAAAAAATGCCTTTCATCGATCTGAAAACCACCGCCGCGATCTCCGCGGACAAGGAAGCGAAGCTCCGCTCCGCCTTCGGGCAGGATATCGCCTGCCTGCCGGGAAAGAGCGAGCGCTGGCTGATGCTGAATTTCAGCGATCACTGCCGCATGGCGTTCCGCGGCGAGCCGTCGCCCGACCTTGCGATGCTCTCCGTCGAGATCTTCGGCCACGCAGAGGCGAAGGACTATGCGGCGCTCACCGCCGCGCTGACAAAGAGCGTCTCGGATACCCTCGGCGTCGCCCCCGACCGCGTCTATATCCGCTACGGCGAAAACGACGTCTGGGGCTATGACGGCGAAAATTTCTGAAAGCAAAAGACAAAAAGGCTTCCCGGATGGGAAGCCTTTTTTAGATAAAAGCGCGCTTGATCTTGGCGAAGCAGGCGTTTTATGACAAGAATCGTTTACAAAACGGGCTGATTTTTCTTTCAAGGAAGAGAAACAGCGTCGGAAATACGATCAGATTGCAGACGACCTGAACAATATAAAACGCGATGCCGCGCATATAGTAGATGCCGAAGCGATAGAAGAAGCGATCGAAAAATCCGGTGAACAGCCCGACGTCCACAAGCGAGGTGAACACGCCGAACCAGACCGTCAGAAGGACTGCCGCGCCGGTGAAGATCCAGCGGTTGCGGATCCCGGCTTTGCGGAAAAGGAGAAAGACGAGCGACACCAGCGGCCAATAGAGAAAGTAGGATATGACCCAGGTGTGAATGCCGTAGAGGGGGATCTCCACAAAGACGAATACGACCGCCGAAAGCACGCCCCACCAGCCGAAACAGTAACCGAAGAGGGCGCAAAGAAGCGTTACCACCTCGACGTTCGGCAGAAAGGAAAGCGCGAGTTTTCCGACCTCGATCGTCGCCGCGCAGATCGCCACGAGCGCGACCCGTTTCGCCGCCCCGACGCCGCGTTTGCAAAGTTGGTTTTCCCCGGCACGCAGACTTGCCTTTTTCCTGTTCCCGGCAACATCGGGGACGACGGAGGAGTCCTCCGCGCCGCCGACGCCCGGTTTTTCGTTCGGAACTTCCGGGGAGGAAGTTTCTTCCCGCAGGCGCATTTTAATAGCTGTCTACCGTGAAGTAGTAGATCGCGCCGGCTTCCACCGTCATGCTCGACGCGCCGAGTCCGGACGTGCCGATCTTGGTGCCTTTATAATCGATGGATTTGAAGTAGGTCGAGGTGTCGAAGTCCTTTTCGACCGAGGTCATCACGAGGACGAACTCGTTCGCCGCCTGCGGCTTTGCGTCGCCGACCGAGGTGAGGAACTTGCCGTAGGCGCTGTCCTGCGCCTCGAAATCGAGTTTTCCTTCGCTCTTCAGCCATTCAAGGACCGAAAAGACGCCTTCTTTGACTTCCACTTTGCCGAGATCGGCTTTGTATTCCTTCGTCTCATCGCCGTTTGCGACAACGACGGTGCAGGTCTCGCCCTCATCGAAGGGAGAGCGGAAGTTGAGGAAATCGTCCAGCGTGCAGGAGGCAAGCGCAAGCACCGTCATCACGAGGGCAAGCGCAAGCGCGAGGAGTTTTGCGTTCGTTTTGGTTTTCATTTTTTCATTCCTTTCATTTGCCCAAAGGATCTGCGAAAAACGCATCGTCAGAGCAGGCCTTCCGACTGGAGGCGGCAAAACGCCCGGAATTCTCCGCACGGGTCGGCTCTCTCATGAGAGCGGCTTCTCTTCGGAAGGAAGGATCCTTCCCGGAGAAGGGAGAAAAACGAGGCCTCGCGCCTGTAACGGCAATGGCTGTTGCGACGGATTTGCACCGTACTTTCCCTGCCTTGGAAGAAGAAGGCGGCTTTCTCTGCTTTCGCCGGAGAACGCGATCGCGCCGCAAAATTTCCTCCGCGAAAATCATCCCTCACGCCTTCTTCCTGACGGAAATTTGGGGATAGGTCTATTGTAGCACAGAGCGGACGAAATGTCAAGACGCAAATGCGAGATCGAAGAAGAAAACGCGGCCTTTTTCCGGCGCGGCTTCGCTTTTCCGAAACGAAAAGGGCCTCCGGAGAAGCCCCTTTCGGAAAAGAATCAGTTTAAGAACAGCTCGATGACCGGAACGGTCACGTCCGGCTTCACGACCGGAAGGGTAAAGACGACCAGATCGTCCGCGCGCGTCGCGCCCTCCGAGAAGTGATCGACCTTGCCTTCGCGGAAGCGGATCTCCGAGCCGTCGTGCAGAAACTGCGCGTACCCGATCTTTCCGGCAAGCCCCCGGATCTCAAGGAACTGGAAGGGATAGCGGAACAGATGCACGTAGAGGCGCTTGCCGTCCTCGCTCTGGGTGTAGTAGCAGCCGTTCGGGCAGGTGGCGCGCAGCTCCGGCTCCGCCATCGTGCAGCCGTAGATCGAGCGGCTGTTGTACTTCATCCATCTGCCGTAAACGTCCAGCGCGGCGCAGGCGCGGTCGTCGAAATAGCCGCGCGAGGTCGGTCCGACGTTCATCAGAAGATTTCCTCCGCAGGAGACCGTCTGGATCAGCATCTGGATCAGCATTTCGGGGGATTTCCAGGTCATCTCGTCGCGGTAGTAGCCCCACGAGCCGGAGAAGGTCTGGCACGCCTCCCAGGTCACAAGTTCCCCGGTCTCCTTATGCCGCACCCAGTCGGTCACCTGGTACTGCTCCGGCGTCCAGAGGTCCTGCTCGATCTCGGTGCGGTTGTCGATGATCAGATGCGGCTGGAGCGCGCGGGCGGTGGCGATCAGTTTTTCCGCCTCCCAGTCCTCCTTGCCCTTGCCGCGAAGCCAGGGTTTCTTTTCGTCGTGATCCCCGGAATAGGAGAAATCGAACCAGAGAATATCGATCTTGCCGTAGTTCGTCAGAAGCTCGGTGACCTGATCGCGCATATACTGCGCATATTTTTTGATGTCGCATTTCGCGTTATACGCCTCGACCTCTTCTTTCGGACGGTTGCGCAGGGGGTGGCGCATGTCGATCGGGAAATCCGGATGGTGCCAGTCGATCAGCGAATAGTAGAAGCCGACCTTCAGCCCCTCGGCGCGGAACGCCTCGACGTATTCCTTGACGAGATCTCGTCCGGCAGGGGTGTTCGTGCATTTATAATCGGTGAACTTGCTGTCGAACATACAGAAGCCTTCGTGGTGCTTGGTGGTCAGGACGGCGTACTTCATGCCGGCGGCCTTCGCGCGCCTTGCCCATTCTCTCGCGTCAAAGAGATCGGGATCGAAACGCTTGAAATATTTCTCGTATTCCCCGACCGGAATTTCCTCACGGTAACGGATCCATTCGTGGCGCGCCGGCATGGCGTAAAGCCCCCAATGGATGAACATCCCGAAGCGGTCGTGTACGAACCACTCGGTGTCGCCCGGCGTTTTGCGGCGGATGTAAGAGGACATATTGATTTCTCCTTTGATCGTCAATTCGGTCGGCGGCGTCGCCGACCGCTTCTATTATAACCGCACGCGCGGCAAATGTCAAGCCGATTTTTTTCAAAGCAAAGGGCTGCCGGGATCGGCAGCCCCCTCTCGTCCGCAGCGGAGCTTACGGAAAGAAGCGCGCTTTTTGCGGAAAATGCGGCCGCGCTATGAAACGCGCGCATTTTTGCGGAAAGTTTGGTTTTTCTTATGGGATCAGATCTTCTCGACCGAGATTTTGACCTTCATGCCGTTGATGTCCCATTCCTTCGCATAGGCGAGAGATACGCCGAAGAGGAGTTCTTCGGTCAGGGTATCGGCTTTCAGGCTTTCGCGGTTGCGCTCGGCGATGGCGGCGATCTCCTCGTTTTCCGAGAAGGCGAGGCGGATGCGGTCGGTCACCTCGAAGCCGGCTTCCTTGCGCATCGTCTGCACCTTGGAGACGATCTCGCGCAGGTTGCCCTCCTCGATGAGCGCGGGGGTGAGATTTTTGTCCATCACGACGGTAACGCCGCGGTCGGAGAGAGACTCGAAGCCTTCCTTCTGCGTCATCTCGATGAGAAGGTCCTCTTTGGTCAGCTCGGCGGTCGTATCGCCGAGGTCGAGTTTCAGCACGCCGGTCGCGTCCAGCTCGTCCATGGCGGCATTGCCGTCCAGCTCCGAAAGAAGCGTGCGGATCTTACCGAGGTACTTGCCGTACTTCGGCCCGACGGTGCGAAGCTGGGGCTTGAAGGTATAGGTCGTGAAGTCGCGGACCGAGTCGGTAAAGACCACTTCCTTGACGTTCAGCTCGTCGGCGATGATCGGAAGGAATTCGCCGTCGGGCGTTTTGGGCGCTTTGGCGTACATCTTCGCGATCGGCTGGCGGTTCTTGATGTTCGCGGCGTTGCGGCAGGCGCGGCCGAGCGTCACCACTTCGACCACCTCGTCCATATTCGCCTCGAGTGCCTTGTCGATCAGCCCTTCGTTCGCCTGCGGATAGTCGCACAGATGCACCGAGATCGGGGCGGTCTTGTCCACCGAACAGACGAGATTGCGGTAGATGCTCTCGGTCAGGAAGGGGAGCAGCGGCGCCGTGATCTTCGCCGTAGTGACAAGGCAGGTGTAGAGCGTGGAATAAGCGGCGATCTTGTCCGCCGTCATCTCCTTGCCCCAGAAGCGGTCGCGGCAGCGGCGAACGTACCAGTTCGAGAGATCGTCCACCAGCTCTTCCAGCACACGCGTCGATTCGGTGATCTTATAAGCGCCGAGCAGGGCGTCCACCGAGAGGACGGCGGAATTGAGCTTCGAGAGGATCCAGCGGTCCATCGTCGTGCGCGCCGCCGGATCGACCTGGTATTTGGTCGGATCGAAGCCGTCGATGTTCGCGTAAAGGACGTAGAAGGCGTAGGTGTTCCAGAGCGTCCCCATGAATTTTCTCTGCCCTTCGGTCACCGCGTCGTCATAGAAGCGGTTGGGCAGCCAGGGGGCGGAGTTGGAATAGAAGTACCAGCGGATCGCGTCGGCGCCGTGCTTTTTCAGCGCCTCGAAGGGATCGACGGCGTTGCCCTTCGATTTGGACATCTTCTGCCCGTCCTTATCCAGCACGTGGCCGAGGACGAGGACGTTCTTGTAGGGGGCTTTGTCGAAGATCAGGGTGGAGATCGCCATCAGCGAATAGAACCAGCCGCGCGTCTGATCGACGCCTTCGCTGATGAAATCCGCCGGGAACTGCGACTCGAAGATCTCCTTGTTCTCAAACGGATAATGCCACTGCGCGAAGGGCATCGAGCCGGAGTCGAACCAGCAGTCGATGACCTCGCTGACGCGCTTCATCTCGCCGCCGCAGTCGGGGCAGCGCAGGGTGACCGCGTCGATATACGGGCGGTGCAGCTCGATCTTATCGGGGCAGTTGTCGGAGTTTGCTTTCAGCTCTGCGATCGAGCCGATCGATCTGCGGCATCCGCAGGAGCATTCCCAGATGTTGAGCGGCGTACCCCAATAGCGGTTGCGCGAAAGTCCCCAGTCCTGGATATTGGCGAGCCAGTCGCCGAAGCGGCCTTTGCCGATGTTTTCGGGGATCCAGTTGACCGTCGCGTTGTTGCGCAGAAGGTTTTCGCGGACCTTGGTCATTTGAATGAACCAGGTGTCGCGCGCGTAGTAGATGAGGGGGGTGTTGCAGCGCCAGCAATGCGGATACTCATGCTCGAATTTCGGCGCGGAGAAAAGCTTGCCCTCGGCGTCGAGATCGCGGAGAACGAGCGGATCGGCGTCCTTGACGAATTTGCCGGCGTAGGGCGTGTTTTCGGTCAGCTCGCCCTTGCCGTTGACAAACTGGACGAAGGGCAGGTCGTACTTTCTGCCGACGCGGTTATCGTCCTCGCCGAACGCCGGGGCGATATGGACGATGCCGGTACCGTCGGTCAGCGTGACGTAATCGTCGGACACGACGCGATAGCCCTTCTTGCCCATAAAGTTGACCGGCAGGTTGAACAGCGGCTCATACTCCATGCCCTCCAGCGTCTTCCCGAGGAAGCGGTCAAGGATTTCGGCATCCTCGCCAAGCACGGTATTCACAAGTGCCTCGGCCATGATGTAGACGGCTTCGCCCTTGCGCACCTTGACGTAGGTTTCGTGCGCGTTGACACAGAGCGCAACGTTGGAAGGCAGCGTCCACGGGGTCGTCGTCCATGCGAGGAACGCGACGCCGCTGCCGTCCTTCAGATAGAACTTGGCGATGGCGGAGGTTTCCTTAACATCGTGATAGCCCTGCGCGACCTCGTGGCTCGACAGCGCCGTTCCGCAGCGCGGGCAGTACGGCACGATCTTGTGCCCCTTATACAGCAGTCCCTTTTCGTGGATCGTCTTGAGCGCCCACCATTCGGACTCGATATAGTTATCGTGATAGGTGACGTACGGGTCCTTCATGTCGCACCAGTAGCCGACGCGGTCGGACATCTCCTCCCATTGGCTC
>CADBPA010000076.1 GCA_902796505.1 uncultured Ruminococcus sp. | reverse complement strand
CCGGATAGAAGGAGCGGAAGAAATCGAGGATCGCGTCCTGGATCGCCGCCGTGCGGATCGAGAGGATCAGCTTGCCGACGATGAGATCCCGCGTATGCTCGGACTCGCCGGCGAAATTCTCGGCGAGAAGGCGGAGGATCTGGTTTTGCAGAAAACCTCCGTAAAAGACGCGGATCAGGCTTTCGGCGATCTCGGCGCGGCTTTCCTCAGGCTCGGTCGCGTATACCTGCGCGATGAAGCGGAAAATCTTATCGCGCATAATGTCGGTATGGATCATATCGAGCAGGATCCGCATGACCGCGCGCTTCGCTTCCGAAGGCTCGGTCGGGTAAAACTTTGCGATCTTCCCGAAACTGTTCTTCGGGATCTGCACGTGCGCCTTGAGATACCGCCCGATCACCGAGAGCGTGACGGCGCGCTCCTTTGGCGAAAGCGCCGTGCGGTGCTTCTCATAACGGCAGAGAAGATCGTACACCGCGTCGTCGTCCGGGAGGATCTTTTTTTCGTCATACCGGCCGCTGGTCTGCCGGTATAAGTAAACAATACTTGTCAAATTCTTGAGCGAAAGCTCAAATTCCGGCTTGCTCTTTTCGAGAACGCGCCCGAAAAAGGCGAGAAATTCCCGCCGGATCTCCGGCTCGCCGATCAGCGAAAAGAAGAAATCGGCGATCTGCTCGTTGTCGCGGTAGAGCGCGTCGGGAATGCCGTCGGCAAGAGAGGTCGTCATATTGAAAAGCCAGCCGCGCTCGGCGGGGACTTTGAAGGCGCTCTCCGGAAGAAAATGGATCAGAAACTGCGGAAATTTCGCGTACTCGCCTTGATAGGTCACAAAGGACAGCGCCGCGCGCAGGGGCGAGGGGAAGAGCGGATAGACGGCGTTGAGGATCTCCAGCGCGCCGTCCGAAAGATCCTTCGGCTCGCCGGGCAGGGTGATATAGATCGGCTTGCCCTTGCCGCACGCCGAGGCGATCATCGCAAAGATCAGCCGGCGGATGACGCGCTCGGGATATTTTTCGAGCAGAATACCGGGATCGGGCGCCGGGACGGATGGAAACGGCAGGTCGGGGCAGTCCTCGTCGGGTTTCGCCTCTGGCGAGGTGAGCGCGAAGGGCGCGATATCCGAGACAAAGACCGAAGGATCGAGCATCGCCCGTCCCTCGTCCGAGAGCAGGGCGCGCTTTTCCTCCTCCGAGGCGATCAGCGAATGGATCAGGAAGGAGGGGCGCTCGCCGGTGTAGTCCTTGGCGATATAGGTGAGCCGGCTTTCGACCAGCTTCCGTTCGGTTTTGGTAAAGAAGCAGAAATACGCCGGCGGCAGCGTGCCGAGGCGGATGCCGTCCAGCTCGTTCTTCCCGATCTTCGCGGAAAGAACGGGGGCAAGCTCGCTCTCGATCCATTCTTCGTCAAGCTCCCGCGCCGCCGCGAAGGTGTCAAACCCGTCGGTGCGCAAAAACATACTCATCCGGGCGGGAACGCAGGAATAAAAATGCTGCTGTGCCATGAAAACGCACTCCTTTTTCGTTGTGGATCGGCAGGCTTTCGCTTACTGATCGTAATTCATCGTCATCAGCTCGGCGATACTCGTGACGCCTTTGACGACGTAGTTGCGGCAGGACTGCCACAGTGTGACTAGTCCCTGCTCGCGGGACACCTCGCGCAGGTGTTCGATATTTTTATCGCGCGCGATGGTTTCTCTGACCGGCTCGTTCACGTACATGATCTCGTGAACGCCGATACGGCCTTTGTAGCCGGTGTAGTTGCAGAATTGACAGCCCTGCGGCCGCGCGATGGTGATCGGCTCGGAGATGCCGAGGATCTCCATCTCCTTCGGGTTGGTCTTGCCCTTTTTCTTGCAGGCGGGGCAGAGCCGCTTGACCAGACGCTGCGCCACCACGCCGATCAGCGCGTCCGAGACCAGATAGTCGGGAACGCCCATGTCCTCAAGACGCGTGACCGCGCCGGGGGCGTCGTTGGTATGCAGGGTGCTGAACACAAGGTGTCCGGTGATGGCGGCACGGACGGCGATCTGCGCCGTCTCCTCGTCACGGATTTCTCCGATCATGATGATGTCGGGGTCCTGACGGAGGATCGAACGCAGGGCGGCGGCGAAGGTCATATTCGCGCGGGTGTTGACCTGCGTCTGGTTGACGCCGAACATCGTGTATTCGACCGGGTCCTCGACCGTGATGATGTTGACGTCCGGCTTGTTGACTTCCTTTAAGAAGGAGTAGAGCGTGGTCGATTTACCGCACCCGGTCGGTCCGGTCAGAAGCACGATGCCGTGCGGATGGGCGAGGATCTTATCCACCACGACGTTCTCCTCCTCGGTAAATCCGAGGTCGCTTCGCGTGAAATGGAAGGAACTCTTATCGAGAATACGGATGACGAATTTCTCTCCGTGCACCGTCGGCAGCGAGGAGACGCGGAAGTCGTATTCGTTTCCGCCGATGATCATATTGATACGGCCGTCCTGCGGCACGCGCCGCTCGGCGATGTTCATGCCCGCCATGATCTTGATGCGCGCAGAGATGGCGGAGAAGGACTCGATCGGGAACTCGGCTCTCTGCTGCAGATCGCCGTCGATACGGTAGCGCACCTTGACGACCTTCTCGAACGGCTCGATGTGAATATCCGACGCGCCGTAGGGGATCGCCTCCTTGATGAAGGAGTCCACGAGGCGGACGGCGGGGTTGTTGATGACGTCCTCGTCCTTGCGCGTCTCGGCTTGGAGCGGATCGTTCTTTTTTAAGAGCTTGTCGTCCTGCTCGGCGTTCAGATCGTCGAGCGCGGAGGTCGTCGAGATCGAGGCGACGATGGTGTCCACGTACCGGTCGATCTGCGAGGGGGGAACGAGGACGAAGTCCATCGGGCAGACGAACTGCGTGGCAAGCGCCGAGATCGCCGCGCTGTCGAGCGGACGGGCGCAGGCGACGAGCAGCGTGCCGCCGCGGTCGATCATCACCGGGATGACCTTGTGCTTTTTCATGAACTCGAAGGTGAGCTTCGAGAAGAGATTCTTGTCGATATCGAGCATATCGATCTCGATCGAGGGCATGCAGTAGTATTCGGCGAGCGCCGAAAGCTCCTCGACCTCGGTGCAGATCTCTTTGGCGAGCAGATACTGCTCGACCGGCATATTGTTCTTGTTGCAGAGCGCGGCGATCTCGTCCGCGTCCTTGCGCTTGATCAGTTTTTTATAGACGAAAAACTGCAGAAGATCGTAATTGATATTCATAAATCAGCGAATTCCTCCTTCCTTCCGTCAATAGGCGGTGGGAGCAGACAGATTGGTCATGATCGAAAGCATCGGCGAGTAGATCGCGATGAACATGATGACGACGATCACGCCCATGAAAAGCAGCATCGCGGGCTGGATCTTCGAGGTGACCGAATTGAGCGAGGTCTCGACCTGCGTATCGAAGAATCCGCAGGAGCGCGCGAGGACGGTTTCGAGCGAGTTGGTCCGCTCGCCGATGGCGACCATCTGGATGAGGATCGGCGGAAAGAATCCGCAGTCCTCCATCGCGGCGGTCAGATTCACGCCGCGGCGCACCTTGTCGGTCGCCTCCTTGAATTTGGCTTCCACGTATTTGTTGCCGAGGATGATCGAGACGTTCTCCATCGCGTCCACAACGTCCATGCCCGAGGCGATCAGCACCGAGAAGGCGCGCGCGAAACGCGCGGCGATCATATCCCGCTTGATCCTTCCGATAAAGGGCAGCTTGATCTTCATCTTATCGAAGAAGAAATGCCCGCTCGGCGTGCGGTTGATGAGGAAGATCACCCCGATGACGATCATCAGGAAGAGCAGCATCAGATACCAGTTTTCGAGAACGAAGTCGGACATATCGTAGACGGTCTTGGTCAAGCCCTCGATCGGCACGTCGAGCAACGCCATGTTCTCCCGGAAGGTCGGAATGACGAAAAGCATCATCAGAAGCACGATGCCGATCGTCATGATGAAAAGCATAATGGGGTAGGCGAGCGCGCCGCGCGTCTTTCTGCGAAGCGCCGCGTCCCGTTCGTAGTAGTCGGCAAGCGAGGTCAGGACGAGCTCGAGATTTCCCGAAAGCTCGCCGACGCGGATCATGCTCCGGAAGAAGTCCGGAAAGACCTTTTTATGTTTGTTCAGCGCGTCCGAGAGCATCATTCCGGAGCGCACGTCCTCCGCGATCATTTCAAGTAGCGAGCGGAAGAAGGAGGTGTAGGACTGGATCTTCAGCACGTCCAGCGAATCGAGCAGGGTGATGCCGGAATTGAGCATGATGGCGAACTGGCGGCAGAAGGTCGTCAGCTCGGCGTGCGAGACCTTTCCGGTCCCCAGCGTGAAGAACGCCGAGGGGGTGTTGCCGGTATAGGGCGAGGCGGAGACAAGGAAGAGGTTCTGCTTCGCCAGCTGAACGGCGAGGTCCTTTTCGTCTTCCGCGATGAAGATGCCGGTGAACTTTTTCTTTTGCAGGTCCACGGCGGTGTATTTGAATTGGCGCATATGGCTTTCCTTTCGTCAGACACCGATCAGGGAGGTGTAGAAGGAGATGATCTGCCGCCCGAAGAGCAGAGCGACCGTCACTCCGGCGCAGATGTAGGGGGCAAAGGGGTATTCGTGATCCTTTTCGTCGCCGTGCTTTTTGCGCAGGATCAGAAGGATCACCGATCCGGAGATCGAGGTGATCAGCATGGCGAGCAGAAACCGCTCCCAGCCGAGCAGAACGCCGGAGATCACGGCGAGAAACACGTCGCCGTCGCCGAGCGCCTCCTTGCCGGCGATCTTCGTGAACACAAGGCGCAGTCCGAAGAACACGGCGAACGCCGCGGCGCCGCCGATGGCGGAGGAGAGCAGGGTGGGAAGGATCGCTTTCGACGGATCGAAGATCACGGCGGCGACCGAAAGGCCTCCGTAGATCCAGAGAAAGACGTTGAAGATCAGCGAATGCTCAAGATCGATGAAGAAAATGCAGATCAGCACCGGGCAGATCAGGGCGCAGAGGATCGCGTAAACGATACTCTCTTTCCAGAAGAGGATCACCGAGAGCAGCGTCAGCGCGCCGTTCAGCAGCTCCACCAGCGTATAGCGGAAGGAGATGTGCGTTTTGCAGCTGCGGCATTTTCCGCCGAGGAAAAGATAGGAGATGACCGGAATGTTATCATACCATTTCAGCCGGTATCCGCATTTCGGGCAGTGAGAGGGAGGAGACGCGATGCTCATCCCCTCCGGCACCCGGTAGATCACGACGTTGAGGAAGCTCCCGATGCACAGACCGAGGATCCCCGCCATGACGTAAACGACGATATCCATATAGTCCATCCGTATGCCCTCTCGGATCAGAAATTGTTCGGCAGATTGCCGTTTTCCACAAAGAATCCGCCGTAAAGCTCCAGATGCTCCGCGACGTCCGGCAGATCGTCCGCCGAGGAGAAGGCGCGGAACTCGATGCCGTTTTCCGACTCTTCCTCTTTCAGCCGGTCGAGCAGATAGTGATACTGCTCCGGCATCCGCACAAGGATCGCGGAGGGCTGGCCGAGGCGCATGATCGACTCGTTTGCGCGGATCTGCAGAAGCGTCCACTTGACGAAGAGGCGGAAGTTTTCATAGGCGAAGCCTTCCGGGGTGGGATCGAACTCGCGGAGCATGAATTTCGGCAGCTTGCGCGCCGTCTTTCTGCCGGCGGTCTTCGCCGTCTCCGCGGTCTCCTGCGCGGGCGCGCCTTCCTCTCCCTCTTCGGGGATCGGCGCAGACTGATCGATCTCGCTGTCGCTCATCGTCAGCTGCTTTGCGCGGGCGCGCTCCTTCGCGTTCAGGACGGCGATCTCGGCGGTCGTATGGTCGAAGAGCAGGTCCTCGGCGGCGAGGCGGTTCTGGCTCAGGATGCGGTAGCCGAAGGGAAGGTCGTACGAGCCGGTGGTCCTGCCTTTCGTCACGATCGCGACGGCGGCGGACTCCTCCTTCACGTCGAGCAGGAGGTAGGACGAGGACTTGTATTTCGGCGAGAGCGCCGCCACGGCGTTGGTCGCCGCGCTGGCCGCGTAGGTGATCGCGTAGAGCGGAAGCTTCGCCTCACTGCAGGCGGTGTAGATCGCCGTGAGGATGTCCTTGCGCATCGCCGAGATGACGTAGACGGCGTACTGCTTGTTCTTGCTCGCCGGGTAGGAATGGATCTTCAGCTCGTCGTGATTCTGATAGAAGTGGATCAGCTCGACGCGCAGCGCGCTGTCCATCGCCTTCTTATTGAGGACGGGCAGCGAGATGAGGTCTTTCGCCACGGCGTAGTCCGGAAGCACCACGACGGCTTTTCCGCCGCTGGCCGCCGGATGGGCGTTGACGAATTTCGTGACCGCGTCCGAAAAGGCGGGATAAAAATTCTCGCCGAACGCGCGCCCCCCGTAGGGGTATTCGTCGATCGAAATATTCTTCCCGTCGCTCGTCGTCGCCGAATAGAAGACGAAGGTCTTTTTTCCCTCGTCCACACCGATCACCGTCTGAAAATCGGTGCGCGGAGCGAACGCCGGGCGCGTCGGCTTTTTTGCGGAAAAGGAATTTCCTCCGAATGAGGAAAAGAGTTCTCTGATCTTTTGCGGAATGTCTTTTACGTCGAGTGCCATAAAGGTCTCCTTTGTATCTTGGTTGCCGGCTGTCAGTCCTGCGGGGGCAGATAGCTCCAGCGAAGGATCGATTTGTCCGTCGTCTTCACTTCAAAATAGATCACGGTCGCGCCGTCCTTGGTGACGGTGTAACAGGCAATTTCGTTGTTTTCGTCGTCATAGGTCGTCCGATAGGTATAGGCATAGCCTTCTCTGTCTTTTAAAACGGCGTCGTGCGCGAAATGGGCGTAATATTCCTCCCCGATCTGATCGGCGGAGAGCAGCCGCTCGGAGGCGGAGGTACGCGCCTTCTTGCCGTTGATGGCGAAGAGCGAGATGTTGACGAGCATCAGGCAAAGCCCGAAGGTCAGGAGCATGGCGATGATCGCCGTTTCGATCGCCAGACCGCGGCGTGCGTTCGTTTTTTTCTTCATCGCCCTCACCCTTTCGTGTAGGAGAGTTCTTCGATCGTCTCTCCGTTCTTTACCGCCCGGACGGTCAGTTTG
>CADBPA010000075.1 GCA_902796505.1 uncultured Ruminococcus sp. | reverse complement strand
GATCGGGTGCTGAAACAGCGCATGGACCTGACCGCGCTCTACACCGGCATGAGCGCCGAGGAATACCTGAATTTCCTGCGCAACACGGAGGGGCTCAGGCTCTTCTGAATCAAAACACGAAAGGAAACGATATGAAAACCGAGTACAAAACCGAAAAACGATCTTACGGGAGAGACCTCTCTCTCGACCGGGTGAAGGCGGAAAGACCGCTCCCGAAGGACGAAGCGAAGGGGACGGCGATCCGTGACGACGGCCGCGACCTGCGCGCAAAGCGAGGCTGATATGGAAGAGGAGATCAAGAACCTCCCGGTCGGAGAAGAGACCGCCGCCCCCGGCGAGGAAACCGCCGGGCGAGTGACCGAACTCGCCGTGGAGGCGACCGAAGCCGCCGAGGGCGTGACCGAAGCCGCCTCCGGCGAAGAAAAGGCAGAGGAGGAAAACTCCCTGCCTACCGACTACGGCGAGATCGCAGAGCGCGACCTTGCCGCGCTGAAGGAGGAATTTGCCGAGCTTTCGGAGCTTGCCTCGATCGCCGAGCTTCCCCGCCCGATGCGCTACGCCGAGCTGCGCGATCTGGGGCTTACCCCGGTCGAGGCGTATCTTGCGAGCTGCGGCGCAAGACCGAACGGCGCGCCGAAAAAAACCGACGGCAGAGCGCACCTGCGCAGCAGCGTCCCCGGACGGGCGACGCCCGAAGAAGGCATCGGCGGCAGGGATCTTTCGGCAGCCAGAGAACTGTTCGGCGATCTTTCCGACAGCGAGATCAGACGACTTTACCGCCGCGTGACGGCAGAACACTAAGAAAGGAAAAAACGATATGTTCAAACTCATCCGCATTTTAAACTCCGGGCGCAACACGCCCGAACCCATCCGCCTCCCGGTGACGGCAGGCGTCAGCTTCAAAATCGGCACCGCGCTGACGGTGACCTCCGGAAAACTCGCAAACTGTACGGCGACCACCGTACCCTCCTACATCGCCGCGCAGGACCTTGCGGCAGGCGAGAGCGGCAGTATGCTCGCCTATCCCGTCAGCCACGATATGATCTTCGAGGCACCGGTTTCGGCGGCGCCGACCTCGCTCGTCCCCGGCGCGAAGGTCACCCTGAACGTCGAATCCTCCCGCGCCGTCGGCGTGACGGCGACGACGACGAACGGCGTCGCCGAGATCCTCTCGCTTGCCGGCGCGACCAAAACCGGAGACAGGATCGAAGTCCGCTTCTGATCCCACCGAAACGATAAAGATAAGAAAGGAAAACATCCATGATCATTTATTCCAGATCCTCCGGTCTCGCAAACGGCGCGATCGGCAAACTCGAAACTCCCATCAAGATGGTGATCGAACACGAAAGCGACCTGCAGACCAAGAAGGGCGGCATCTGCGACTGGCTCTTCAACGTCGAGCGTTCGGGCAAATTCGGCGAGACGATCATCGGCCAGAACGAGTTCGACGTCTTCTCCGCCGCCGAGGAAGGAGCGGGCGCCGAGAACGACGGCATCGCCGAGACCTACCGCAAGTTCATCGAACACATCCAGTTCATGAAGGAATTCACCATCACGGCGCAGATGATGGAGGACGCGAACTACGGCGTTGCCGCCGACGCGAAGCGCAGAGCCGAAAACTTCACCCGCGCCTACTACAAAACCATTCACAAGATCTGCGAGTACGCCCTCGCAAACGGCACGGCGGCGACCGGAAGCTTCGCCAAGGCGACGCTCGATCTGACCGCGCCCGACGGACAGCCGCTCTTCTCCTCGGCGCACACCTACGGCGGCGCGACCGCCGCGGCGGGGACTCAGAGCAACTACTTCTGGGGCGATATCTTCTCCTCCGGCAGCGACAGCGCGCGCAAGGCCTCGCCCGAAGCCTTTGAAGCCGCCCTCTCCGAGCTCTCTTTCAAGATCCGCAATATGAAGGATGAGAACGGCGAGATCCTCGGCTATACCGCCGACACCATCATCCTGCCCGGCAACCGCCCGGCGGCGGAGGTGATCGCCAAGAAGGTCTGCGGATCGGAAGGCGCGCTCGGCAACGGCTACAACGATATCAACCTCCACTACGGCAACTGGAATATCGTCGTGATGCCGAACTGGCAGACGACCGACAACCGCTGCATGATCCTCTCCTCCGAGGCGAACAAGAATCTTTCGGGCAATATGTTCTTCAACCGCGTGCCCCTGACCGTCTCGAACTGGGTGGATCACCACACCGGCAACTATATCTGGAACGGCAGATGCCGTTTCGGCGTCGGTTTCGGCACCTACAAGCACATTCTGCTGGCGGTGGACGCGGAAAGCGCGGTATCCGGCGCGAGCGCACTCTGACGGTAAGGGAGACCGCCCGGAAGGTCAGAACGCAAATAATTCTTTACAAAGAAGGACTTTTCCGGGCGGATCTTCCGCCGAAAAACCCCAAAGAAAGGAGTCTTTATGACTTACGGACAACTCAAAAACGAAGTCCTCGCCTTAGGCTTTGAGACCGACCTTCCGGGCGACGGGATCCTGCGCTCGGCGCTCGCGCGCGCACTCTCATCCATTGCCTCCGAGCGCGGAAACTTCGGCGAGGTACGCATCGGGGCGGATCTGCCCGAAGGGCGTAAGATCTTCGCGCTGTACCGGCACAGAAGCCGTGAGAGCGCGCGCATTCCGCTCGCAGGGCGCGCCTGCTGCTTCGCGGTATCCGGCACCGGGTGCTACACGCTGACGGCAGGGGACGAGTCCCGGACCGAGGATTTTTCGGGCGATGGCGTCGTGATCCGCGGATTTCTGCCGGAGGGCGGCGGCGAGATCGCCTTTTCCGGCGAGCATTTCTTCTCGGTCTACGACCTGACCGTCTTTTCCGACACCGCCGGGGAGGACGAGGAGAGCATTCCGGCGCCGGACGGCAGACGGAGCGTCAGAATGACCGATCTGTGCGACGATTTTCTCGCCTTCGCCTCGCCCGCCTGCCGCAAAAACGGCGAGACGCTGCCGGGCGTTCTGCTGGAAAACGGCGTCGTGACCATCCCGGCAGGGCTTTCGGGCGAGATCTTTTTGCGCTATCGCAGGCGGCCGCGGACGCCGCTCGGAAACGAGGACTCCGAAGTCCTCGATCTGCCGCCCGAATGCGAACACGCCTTAGCGCTGCTCGTCGCCTCCTACGTCTGGCTCGACGACGACGCGGACAAAGCCGACCGCTATCTTTCCGCCTACCGCGAGCAGATGGCGGAGGTCCGGCGCACCGAGGCCGGGCGGATCGATCCGCGGTATGAAAGCGTGAACGCATGGTGACGGGCGCAAGAGAATACGACCGCTTCTATCGCAATATGCGCGGCGTGGACTTTTCGGGAGACGGCAGCGCGGTGAGCGCCGCACGCTTCGCCTATGCCGAAAATATGTACCGCGACTATGAGGGCGACGGCGAGGACGTGATCGAAAGCGTGCCGGGTTTCCGGAAGATCGCCTCGCTCGGCGGATGCATTCACGGCATTTTCTCCTTCCTCGGCGCGGACGGCGCGGAATATCTGGCGGTACACGCCGGGGACAAGGTCTATCGCTTCCCGGTGGACGGGCGCGACGAGATCCCGGACTCCCCCGCCCCGGTCGCCTCGGCCGCGGATCGGGACAGCCGCGCCTTCCGCTTTGCCGACGCGCTGTATCTGCTCGACGGCGAGCAGATCCTCTGCCTGCGCGAAAATTCGGCGCGCGCCGTCTCGGATACCGGCGAGCCGCCCTATATTCCCACCCTCTTCCGGGGCGGTGAGGAATACGAACAGCGCAATCTTCTGACGCGGAAATTTTACGAACGCTACGATCTCTCCGACGCCGAGGAGTATGCGCGCGCAAGCGAGGGACTGCTCTTCCGCATCACCGATCCCGACGCCGCCGAATGCACCCTTTACGGATGCGACCGGACGGTCGCGGGGGAGCTTTGTATTCCCTCGCGCGTGGAGATCGGCGGAAAGCGCTATCTCGTCGCCTCGATCGCCGACCGCGCCTTCGAGGGGCAGACCGCGATCACCTCGGTCCTCGCGGCAAACGGCATCCGCCGGGTGGGAAAGCTCGCCTTTTCGGGATGCACCGCCATGACCTCGGCGATCCTGCCCGACAGCGTGATCCTGATCGACAACGGCGCCTTCGACGAATGCCGCGCGCTGGTCTCGGTCAGAGCCGGAAGGGGACTTACGGCATTCGGCAACGCCGTCTTTTCGATGTCGGGACTGCAGAGATTCGACTTCGGCGGAAGCGAGGAGGAGTTTTCGGCGGTGGAAAACCGCTCTACGCTCGGCACGGCGGCGATCCGCTATTATGTCACCGCCGACCGCATATCGGTCGAGCTTCCGGTGAACGCTCCGGCGGATACGGTCTACTCGGTCACGGTGGAGGGCGATGCGGCAAGCTTCTCGGTCCGCACCGAAAACGGACGCGTCCGGGGCGTGATCCTGACCTATGCCGAGCGGGCGGAGCTTGACGGCAGGACTATCCGCATCCTCGGCAGGCTGCAGAACGGCGTGAACACGAGCGGCGCCGCCGGAGGCTTCCTTTCGGCGCACCCAGATCTTCTCTCGGATCCCGCCGGGGCGATCTGCGGCTGCCGGGTGGCGGAGGCGTACGACGGCAGGATCTTCCTCGCCGGAAACCCGGATTTCCCGAACGTCGTCTTTTATTCCGGCAGAGGGGAGAACGGACGCGCGGAGCCGCTTTATTTCGGCGAACTCAACTACTTTGCGGACGGCGTGGGCGGCTTTCCGGTCTGCTCGCTTCTCGCGGCGGGCGGCTCGCTCGCGGTGTTCAAGCAGGGCGACGACGGCACCGGGAGCATCTTCTACCACACCCCCGCCGAGACCGGATTCGACCTTCTGCCGAAGATCTACCCGGTGAGCTACGTCCACTCCGGCATCCTCTGCGAGGGAGAGAGCATTTCCTTCTTCGACGACCCGGTATTCGTCTCGAAAAACGGACTTTCCGCACTCGAAAAAACCGCGATCAATCTCGAACGAAGCGTGGCGACGCGCTCGCATAATGTAAATAAAAGGTTGCTTTCCGAGGATCTTTCGGAGGCGTCGCTCGCGGTTTTCGGCGGATATCTTGCGCTTCTGACGAACGGAAATCTCTATCTTGCCGACTCGCGCGCGAGCTTCACCGGCGAGCGGGGCGCCGCGGAATACGAATGGTTTTTCCTCACCGGGATCGGCTGCTGCAGCTCCGACCGGCAGGTCTTCCGCTACTCCACCGAGCCGCGCGAAGGCTACGGCCTCTCCGACAAGCCCGACGAGCGGGTGACGGCGACCGTCTACAGCACCGTGGAGAACGGCGAGACGGTCTACTACACCAAAGAGGCCGAGCCGTACCCGCTCGTCTACCGCACCGAGGAATACGAGGGCGGAGATTTTCACCCGGCGCGCAAGCTCTGCGCCGTCTCCGACCTGCTCTTTTTCGGGACGGAAAACGGAGAACTCTGCCTCTTCAACACCGACAAGCGCGGTGTGCCGCCGCCCCATCTTCTCTCCGATCCCGATTTTTCGGAGGAGGACTACCGCCGCGCGATGGGCAGGCGGATCCATCCCTACTACTACGATTTCGACCGGCACGCGCCGCGCTGGCTTCTGCAGACCAAAATGGACGACTGCGGCGTGCCGCATCTGCGCAAATCGACGGTCAAGCGATCGCTCGTGCTGAAGCTGCGCAGTTTCCCGGCGAGCCGGCTTTCCTGCGAGGTGATCACCGACCGGGGCGGCTACCGCGAGATCGCCGATCTGCCGGGCGGGGCTTCCGACTTTTCGGAGCTGGACTTCTCCGCCCTCCCTCTCGCCGCCGACGAGACCTTTCATTTCGCTCTTGCGGAGCGGGAGAAGAACTGGGTGGAAAAGCAGATCTGCGTGAGCTCGGAGAGTTTCCGCGCCCCGATCGGGATCGCGGCGATCTGCTACCGCTTCACGGTCGCCGGTCGGATCAAGAACCAATAAGAAAGGAGAATTATGCTCACAACCAAAATCACCGAAAGCGATCTTGCTTCGCGCAAGGTCGCCTCCCTCCCCTCCCGGCCGACCGCGCCGACGGCATTCGGCGGCAAGGGGTACACCTCCGCGCAGATGAAAGAGGCGTTCGACAAACTTCCCCTCTTCCTCGCGGAAAAATTCAATTCTCTGCTCGATGATATCGAGGCGAGCGGCACGGGTTCTCTCATCGCCTCGCTTCCGACCGGGCTTGCGCCGGGGCACACCGTGCGCGATTTCTTCCTCGACGTGATGTCGGGAGACGCGCTCTCCTATCTCTCGGACGAGAACGGCAGAACGCTCGACGGTCTCCTGAACGGCATCCGTACGGAACTCGACGCGATCGAGGAGGCGCTCGATCCGATCTGCATCGACGGCGGCACGGCGGACGAGCAGGAAAGCCGCGTCCTGATCCGGCGCGATACGCTCGCCGCGTGGGAGGCGGAAAACCCGGTGCTGACGTACGGCGAGATCGCCGTCGCCTACGGGAACGGCGGAAGCTGCGTGATCAAGATCGGCGACGGGACGACGCCCTTCTGCGATCTGCCGGGGATCGGCGGCGGCGTGCGGCACGGGGGATCCGGCGCGCTGACCGTCACCCCGAAGCACGGAGACGACCTCCGCCTCGGCGAGCTGACCTCGCTCGCGCTTCGCATTCCGTCGAGCTTCGACGAGGACTTCTATTCCTTCCTGACCTTCGATTCGCCGAACGAGCCGACCGTCTTTTCGCACAGCGGCGGCGCCGTCATCTTTTCGGGAGACGACGTTCTTTCGGGCGTGTTCACGCCGCTTTCCGGCAAGCACTATTCGCTCCTCGTCTTTTACGACGGCAGGATGCAGTGCATCGTCCGCGGCGTGGAGAACGACTGATGGGCGGCGACAAAAAGCAGAGGCTGTTCGCGCCTTCCGGCATCCTGACGCCGCCCGGCAGAGTCCTCGGCGAGACCTTTGCCGGCTACACCGGGAGCGGGAGCATCACCTCGCTGAAGTTTTACGGAAGGACGGTCTTTTCCGGGTCGGTCTCGGAGAGCGATCCGCCGGACCTACGGAATCTCGGTTACGACGGGAGCGGTCAGGCGGCGCTGAAATTCCGCGTTCACGCGAAAGCGGTCCTCGGTCCGAACGACCTGATCGGCGCTCTGCAGAGCAAGGCGGGGGCGTCCTTCCTCGGCGCGACCTCCTCGGCGTTCGCCTACGCGATGGCGCAGGGGACCGACCTTTCGCTCATCGGCGAGGGGGAGATGAACTTCAAGCCGAAAACGCCCTATACCTTCATCGCGCAGGTAGACGTCGCCTCGCCCCAGGAGGGGAACGTGCAGCAGATCGATCTCGCCTTCGTCTATTCGGACGGGACGTACGATACGATCACGACCTCGCGCATGAGCGGAACGCACTTCATCGTCGAATTCGTCAGCGATCCCGAAAAAACGCTCACCGGCATCCGTGCGGTCTGTGAAACCGGCAGGCAGGTGACCTTCCGCAAGCCGACCTTCTCGCTCTGCGAGGGAGAGCTGACCTACGAGACGCGCGCAAGCTACGCGGGCAGCGACTCCACGATCACTATCGCGGGCGGTCTGAACGGCTTTGCCGGGGAACGCTGTTTTGTCAGCGATATTTATGACGGCGTTTTGGGGAAGGTCACGCGACGGATCCGCAATGCGGTATACGACGAACTCTTCGAGGTCGGCGAGGGGGTCTACGCGATCTATCTTGACGAACGGGCGGCGCTCGCCCCACGCTGCGCCGTCAGCAACCTCTTCCCCTTCGTCTCCGACTGCGACGCGGTGGAATACGGCGAGACGACCGGGTTTTCGATCTCGGAGGACGGCTGGCGGATCCTGATCCGACCGCAAAACGATCCGGGTGCCGACGATCTCGAAGACCTTCTGCGGACGCGCGGGCAGATCCTCTATTCGCTGTACGACCCGGTCACCGAAAACGCGTCGCGGGCGACGCTCCCGCATTACGCCTATACCGCGGTGACCTGCAAAAACAGGGTGCCGCCGCACCGCATGGAACTCATTCATTCCTAAAAAGGAGAACGTATGAAAGCAATCATCCGAAAAAACAAGAAGCGGAGGGCGCGCGCATGAAGCCGATCCTCTGCAAAAAATACGCGGTCTGGCATACGTCGGTGGGCGAGGGCTGCCTGCCGCTGCTGCTTCCCTTCCGTTTCCGCCCGAAGGCGGAGGGAACTCTGACCGCCGCCGGGCGGCGCTTCCCGGTCCGGGACGGCGAGGGCACGGTCGATCTCACCGAAGCGCCGGACGGGATCTATCCCGTCGTCTTTCACACCGCCGAGCGCAGCGACGAGATCGCGCGCGTCGAGATCCGGGACGGCGCCGGGTATCACGCCGCCGTAGATCCCGCAAGGCTCTTTGCCCTCACCGAGGAGGCAGAGGCACAGCGCAAGCGGATCCGCGCGATGGAAGAGCGGCTCGACCTGCTCGAAAAAAAGATCGGCAACGGCCGATCGATCGAACTGTAAGAAAGGAAAAAGCAATGAAAAAGAAAAGAATTGTTGTCATTTTTGCCTGTTTTGCGCTGATCGGCGCGCTCTTTGCCGGCGCTTTCTCGGCGTCGGCGGACGAGCCGGACACAGCGCTTCCCACCGTATCGGAGAGCGCGGACGCGCAGGCGGAGAACGAAGGCGGCAGCGTGCCGGACGAGCGCCGTGGGACAGAGGGCGAGACGGAGGGCGAAAAAAATCTCTTCGCCCTGCTTGCCGAGGAAGTCGGCAAACATACCGCCGATCTCTTCGCCGCGGCGGCGTGCCTTGCCTCGTTTGCGATCATGGTCGCCTATCGGCGCGGTCTGCTGCCGCTTCTGCGCGCGGCGCTCGAAAAGCTGCACGGCGGCGTGAAGGAGATCG
>CADBPA010000074.1 GCA_902796505.1 uncultured Ruminococcus sp. | reverse complement strand
TACGCCTATCATCCGCTGGACGAGAGCTGCGTGATCCCCGAAAGCCCGGCGGCTTGGGCGGCGCAGGAGCGCGTGCAGATCATCCGCGAGATCCGCGAAGATCCGGAATACGCCTTCACCGCGCGCGTAAAGCTCGGCAAACTCCCGAACGATCATTACGTGAAGAACAAGGCGACCTCCGAGATCGTGAGCGAGGGGGATCTGACGATCGACCACGCGGGACTCCACTACCGCGGCGCGGATACCCCTGCGCACGATTTCGATCTCGATTATCACGCGCTCTATACCGCGATCACCGAGCTGGACAGCGGCAGCTTCAACCTCTATATCGGCGGCGAATTTCACGATTTTCTTCCGCAGGGCGATCCCGTCTCGCTGAAATTCTGTATGCTGATCGAGGAGATGCACCGCCTGCACGTGAATTTTTATCGGAATTTCCCGTGGAACGACTGGATGTACCGCGGAACCGAGCTCGGAAAGAGCGAAGCGCCTGCCGAAGAATAAAAACGAGGCGATCCCCGGAAAGGATTCCTTTTCCGCACCGCGCTCCCACCCGACGTACCGGGGAACCGAGCTCGAAAAGAGCGAAGCGCCTGCCGAAGAATAAAAACGAGGCGATCCCCGGAAAGAATTCCTTTTCCGCACCGCGCTCCCGAAAACAAAAAACTGCCCGATCGGGCAGTTTTTTTATCGAAGTTTTTTATTTTCCCCCGCGAGGGAGATCGCGCTTCGGGCGCGCGGACGGATCTGCGACGTCCTCGGCGTTTGAGCGGACAGATCGCCGCGGAAGAAGGACGATTCGCCCGAAGGCGCGGACGCGCCGAAAAGCGGTTTATTTGCGGTTTCCTTCGAGGCACTGCAGAAGGAGAACGACGCTTTCCGCGCTCAAAAGTTCGCTGGCGAGTTTTTTGCGCTCCTCACAGGTCAGGCGGCTGGCAAACAGGGCGGCCTGCATCACGTTCTGCTTTGCGCGCTCGTATTGGTCCTGCGCGGCGGACGACGCGCCGGCGGTCGTACAACATCTGATCATTTTCTCTACCTCACAAAATTTCTTTGATGACGCGGAGCGCGACCCCCTGCACCGTCATCTCTTGCGGATAAATATCTTCGTAATCTTCGTTTTCGGGGTGCAGGCGCGGCCTGCCGTCCTCCCAGAAAAGCCGTTTCAGCGTGTTTCCGTCCTCGGTCAGCGCCACGACGATCCTGCCGTGATAGTCCTTCGGCGATCCGTTCACCTGCCGGACGAGGACCATATCGCCGCGCGAGATCCCGGCGTTCTTCATCGAATCGCCCTTCGCCCGCAGGAAGAAACAGCTTCCGTCCACCCATTCGGCGGGAACGGCGAGATAGCCCTCGTTGTGCTGTTCCTCTTCTTCGGCGCTTCCGCAGATGACCGAGCCGTAGATCGGCACGCGGCAGGTCTCGCTTCTGCCGCAGTAGGCGTTCTCACTCTTCTGCATCCGCATCGTCCCTTTTCCGTTGTAGCGGATGACGCCGCGCTCGTCCAGCGCCAGCATATAGCGGTACGCCGAAGCGCGGGAGATCTCCAGCTCCTCGACCAGAACCGAAAGCGAAGGGGAGGCGCCGTTGTGTTCGTGCGCATAGCGCTTGATGAACGCCGCCATCTGCAAAAGTTTCTTCTCATCCGCCTGCCTCATCGGTCTCTTCCTCCTCGGTATTCATTCTGAAACTTCAGGTTTCTGAAACTTGTGGTTTCATTATAGCAGATGCTTATGGATTTGTCAAGGGGTTTGCGAAAAAAATCGAAAAACTTTTTTCGGAGGAAAAAACGAGGCAGAAATTTGCCCCTCCGCTCCGCGCGCCTGCGCCGTCCCGGTCGTGCCGTGTTTTTCGGAGAGAATCTCTTCGATCTATCAAACGCGCGGCGCGTAAAAATACGCGCGAAAAAAAGACGTCTGTCGCGGACGCGCGGAGAAGGTCCGGAAATTTTTTGCAGGGCAGGGCGTTTTCGGCAAGGACGCTTCCGATCCGGCAGAGTATAGAAACCGCGGCAGATCCCACCGGTAGCATTTTTCCCCCGCGTGATGTATAATGGCAATAGAATTTACATAGCGAGGGAATGGTTTTGGAACTGTTACGGATCAGCGAAACGAAAATGAAGATCACACTCGACCGGGCGGATATGGAGAAATACCGGGTGGACGCCGGGGCGATCGATTACGGGAAACGCGAAACGCGCAAAGCCTTCTGGGGGATCCTCGACGAGGTGAAACTCCGCACGGGCTTCGACGTTTCGGGCGGAAAGGCGCTGATCCAATGCTATCCGTCGCGCGACGGAGGGTGCGAACTTTTCGTCACCAAACTCGGCGCCTTCCCGGAGGTGACCGAACGCGCCATTTCGAGATCCGGCAACGCCGCGATGCTCTCCGCCGGGCGGTGCGTTTATCTCTTCGGAAAATTTTCGGATCTTCTCTTTGCCGTGCGCGCCGTGAACGGAGAGGGGGGTAATCCGCCGAGCGATCTCTACGCCGGGGAGGACGGCGGCTATTATCTCGTTCTGGAGGAGCGCGATCCGGCGGCGGAGGGCGGGATCTGTCGATCGGCAAGGCTTTCGGAATACGGAAAACGGCTCTTCCCGAAAAACGAGAAGAGCGCGCTGATCTATCTCGGCGAACACGCGAGACGCCTCACCGATGGCGACGCGATGAAGAAACTTTCCTTTCTTATATAGAAAAAGCGCGGGCGGAAGATCCGCCCGCATCGCATTTCGGAGACTTTCCCATGAAAGACTCGTCCGCCAGATTCGCCTAGGGAAGGCTTTCCGCAGAGAGATTTTTTAGGGAGTATCCCTTTGCCGCGGCAGAGCTATTTCTTTTCGATCTCCTTCTTTTCGATCTCCTCGATCATGGCGACGCGCGTCGCGTGCCGGCCGCCCTCAAATTCGTTTTCGAGAAAAGCGTCCACGATGTCCATGGCAAGGCAGGAGCCGATCACGCGTGCGCCCAGACAGAGAACGTTTGCGTCGTTGTGGCGGCGGGTCATTTTTGCCGAATAGGTGTCCGAGCAGAGCGCCGCACGGATGCCGCGATGCTTGTTCGCGCAGATACTCATGCCGATGCCGGTGCCGCAGATCAGGATGCCGAAACTGCCGTCAAGGTCCTTCTGCACCGCCTCGCAAACGCGGGAGGCGAAGATCGGATAATGGCAGGAGGCGGTCGAGTCGGTCCCGAAGTCCTCGACCTCGTATCCGAGCTCGTGTAGATGCGCGATCACTTCTTCTTTGAGCGGAAACCCCGCGCTGTCCGCTCCGATTTTGATTCTTCTTTTCATGATATTCTCCCCTGGTTGAATGCGCCGATATGGCGCAAAATGAAAACAAATATGAGCAAAACGCCCTCTTTCCGGTAAAGATCCGCGGCGGTCTCCGATTCAGCCTTTTCCGGAGAGCGCCTTCTCGTTCTCCTCTTTCAGCCGTTCGAGCCGTTCGCGCTCGGCTTGGGGCATACGCAGGTAGGTCGGGAAAAGATCGCGGTCGGATACGCATTTCCCGGCGGCAAGCATCCGCTGCCCGACAAGGGCGACCGAGGCGGCGTTCTCTTCGCGCAGAAGCCTCGGCGTTTCTTCCGCGGCGATCCCGCGGGCGGCAAGCGCGGCCTTCGCGCTCGCGTATCCGTCGCCGACCAGATAGATCGGGCGATCGGGATATCCTTTCAGAAGCTCCGCCAGCGCGTCGGCGGAAAGCGCGTCGTCCCCGGTGATGCGGTGAAGTCCGCCGTCGGAGGAGGAGAAAAGCGCGGTGTAGAACTGATCCCGGCGCGCGTCCATGACCGGGACGATCAGCCCCGGAAGCCCCGCGAGATTTTCGGCGAGCGCCTCCAGAGTCGAGACCGGGGCGCAGGGAAGATCTCTGCCGAAGGCGATCCCTTTGACCAGCGCCGCTCCGATGCGCACGCCGGTGAAGGATCCCGGACCGACCGAGCAGGCGAGCAGCTCCACGTCGGCAAAGGAGAGATGCAGGGCGTGCAGCATATTCTCCGCCATCGGCAGAAGCAGCTCGGACTGCGTCAGCCCGTTGTCGATCGAATAAAGCGCAAGGACGCGTTCCCCGTCGCAGACGGCGGCGGAGGCGATCTTCGCGGTCGAATCAAAAGCAAGTGTGATCATATCGGTTGCGTCTCCTTTCGGGGAGTTTCGGTGAGGAAGAGCCCGGCGAACGCGTCCGCAAGCCCATCCGGAAGATCAAGCGCGACCGAGCGCGCCTCCTCGTTCTCCGGCAGCCGCCCGATCGTGATCCGCAGGCGGTCGCTTGGCAGGGCGGACTCCACGTTCTCCGACCATTCGGCAAGGCAGTATCCCTCCTGCCCGAGATAATCGTCAAACCCGATCGAGCAGAGGTCCTCTTCGCTCTCGATGCGGTAAAGGTCGAAATGAAAGATCTTCACGCCGTCCGGACTCCTGTATTCGTTCACCATCGTGTAGGTCGGGCTTTTCACGCCTCTGACGCCGAACGCCGAGGCAAAGCCCCGCACAAACGCCGTCTTGCCGACGCCCATCTCGCCGTAAAGCGAGAGAAAGCATCCTCGCGGACAGACGTCCTTCAGGATCAGGGCGATCTTTTTTCCGAGCTCCACCGTCTCGTCGGTCGAGTTCGTCCGGCAGGTATAGCGCATATTTTGTAAACCTTTCTTGTCTTTTTTATTCTCAGCGGATCTCGGCGAGATAATTTTCCGCGCCGTCGCCGAGAAGGAATCTCAGCGTGCGCTCGTACTCTTTTGCCGCCTGCTCGTCGCGCTCGCGCCGCTTGATCGCGCGCAGAAGCGTATTTTTCGGGGTGTCCTCCGGATCGACCAGCTCGGTCGCCGAAACGTCGTAGCCCGCCGCTTTGAGCCGGAGCAGGCGAAGCCCGTCGGTCAGCGCCTCGCAGAGCTTGTTCGAGAGCTGCGGATAGCGGGTGACGAAGGAGAGCTGCTCGGCTCTGACTCTGCCGTTCAGATACCGGTGGCAGCAGGGAGTGGAGAGAATGACCTTCGCGCCGAGGCTTGTCGCCGCGTCGAGAACGATATCGGTCGCAAGATCGCAGGCGTGCAGCGAAACGACGAGATCGGGGCTTCCCGAAACCGTCCGCACGTCCCCGGTCTCAAAGCGCATTCCGGTGTAACCGAGCGCCCGCGCTTCTCCCTCGCAGAAGCGGATGACGTCCTGCTTCAGGTCCATGCAGAGCATATCGACCTCGCGCCCTTTCCGCGCGGTCAGGTAGTAATAGACGGCGAAACTGAGATAACTTTTTCCGCAGCAGAGGTCGTACACCGTCAGCCTGCCCTCCTCCGGGAGCGCGGGGTAAACCTCTTCGAGATATTCGAGAAAACGGTTGATCTGGCGGAATTTCCCCTGCTTTTTGTCGTGAACGCGGCCGCCCGCGTCGCTGACGCCGAGGCGGATGAGAAAATCCTCCCCTCCGGTGAGGATGCGGCGCTTTTCGTTTTCCAGCCGGTCGAACGCCGCGGAGGCGACGCTCTCTTCCCCGGAGAGTTTACGCCAAAGCTTGTCCACGCCGAGGGCGGCGAGCTTTCCGCTCTTGGTCCTGCGCAGCTCGGCGTCGCCCGCCGTCGTCAGAAGATCGATCTGCGAGAAACTTTCGGCAAGCGTGCGCGCCTCGCAAAGGATCTCCTCCCCGGAGCGCAGATTGCGCTGGGCGACCGTGTCGCCGCGAAGGGTATATTCGAGCGCGAGCAGCTTCTGCCCACGGTGCGCGCAGAGCCTTCCCGAGACCTTCAGTACCTCGGCGTTTTTCTTCTCTTTCGGCTGCGAGAAGATCAGTTTTTTGAGGCATTCTTTCTGATAACTCAGCGAGATCAGGTCGAAAAAGGAAACTTCAGTTGTCATTTTTCGTACTTTCCTCCTCCGTTTTCTTCTTTTTGAAGGAGAATTTGTTCTCGGTCCGCTCACCGATCCGCTTCAGATTCGGCAGATGCTTTCCGAGAATCATCAGCGCCATCAGGATCGCGGAGATCGCAACGGGGAAGGGCATCGGCAGTCCGAGGAGCGCGAGCATTCCCTTGATCGAGATCGGGTAAAGGATCGCGACCGAGACCGATCCGAGCGAGACGTATTTCGAGATGGCGAGGACCGCGCAGAAGATGGCGAAGAGAAAGAGCGCGATGAGGGGGGAGAGGCAAAGCCCGACGGTCGCCGTTGCGAGAACGCCTTTTCCGCCGCGGAATTTGCTGAACACCGGGAAGATATGCCCGATCACGCAGAAGAGACCTGCAAGATAGCATCCGGGGCTGATACTGATCGCACCGGGCAGGTACATAAAGCCGGTCCCGATCCCGCCGATGACGAGGGCGAGGATCGTTTTGAGCATATCGCCGGCCAGCGTCAGAAGCGCGGAGACCTTGCCGTAGGTGCGGTACATATTGGTCAGCCCGGCGTTTCCGCTGCCGTACTTGCGGATGTCGTCGTGATGGCGCAGGCGCGAGACGAGGATCGCCGTGTTGATACTGCCGAGCAGATACGAGGCGACGACGATCACGCCGAACACGAGAATATAACAGAAAACCGAGGCCGTCTCGCTCCCGGCGCTTGCCGTCAGAAGCTTCAGCAGACCTCCGTCGTTCAGATCAAACATAATCTACCCTCCGTAGTCTTGGATATTCTTATCTTATTATATACGAAAACTGCGCATAAGTCAAGAAATATCTTGCATTTTTTGCGCGGATGCGTTATAATCGTATGCGGAAGGGGAAAGGAGGATCCCATGAAAGCGGAACTGGAAAAATTTTTTGAAGAGGAGAAGATCGGCCACTACGCCGCCCTGCCGTACACCGCCCTCCGCGTGACGAATCCCGCCATCATGGAGCGCGAGGACTTCACGGCGCGGACGGTCATTCTCTTCCTATTGCCTTATTACGCGGGCGAGACCGGCAATCTCTCCCGATACGCCGCCTCGCTCGACTATCATCTTCTGATCCGCGAGCTGACGGCGAAGCTCTGCGCCCGCCTCGAATCGCTCTTCCCCGGCGCGCGCTCGAAGGGCTACGGCGACCATTCCCCCCTCGATGAGTGCGACGCCGCTCTGCGCGCAGGGCTCGGCGTCCTCGGCGACAACGGGCTGATCCTGAATCCGGAGTACGGCAGCTACGTTTTCATCGCCGACGTGATCACCGACGTTCCCCCCGAGGCGATCGGCGCGGGAGAGCCTTCCGGGAAGCGATTCTGCGAGCATTGCGGCGCCTGCCGGCGCGCTTGCCCGACCGGGATCCTGCGCGGCGAGGGGAGCGACTGCCTTTCGGCGATCACCCAGCGCAAGGGCGAGCTCGACGAAGAGGAAAAGGCGCTGATGCGCCGCTTTCATACCGCGTGGGGCTGCGACCTCTGCCAGACCTGCTGTCCGCATAACAAAAACCCGAAACCGACGCCGCTCGCCTTTTTCTACCGCGAGCGCGTGGAAAACCTCGACCGCGCTTTTCTCGATTCGCTTGATAAGGCGGCGTTTTCCCGGCGCGCGTTCGCCTGGCGGGGGCGGCGGACGGTCGAGCGCAATCTCGATATTTTAGAGGAGAAGGAAGGCTGATACGGCCTTCTTTCTTTTTACGCTTGCCGTTTTACGCTCTGCCGTTTTGCGCTCCGCCGTTTTGCGAAAAATTTCGTCCTGCCGTTCTGAACCGGGAATGCTCCGCATAGGTTGGTAGCAAATTGATCGGGAGGCGTGTTTATGGAAACAGGCGCAGAATTTACAAGCGAAAACAGAAGAGAGGAAAACCGTGACCGCATGGCGGTCACCCGGGCGCTCGTGGCGGGGGCGGAAAGTACCGGCGAGCAGATCCTGCCGGACTACAAGGGCGAGATCAAGCGCGTGCTGATGGATACGGCGCGCGCCGTTCCGAGCGGAAGCTATATGGGCGGCGGTGAGGCGAGCTTCACCGGGACGGTCGTCTATCAGATGCTCTATCTCGACGCCGAGGACCGGCTCTCCGAAGCCGAGTTCACCACCGGATACGAGATCACCGTCCCGGTGCCGGAGAATACCTCCGCCGCGTTTGCCGACGTTTACGTCAGCGGCTGGTCGATCCGTCCGTCCGGACCGAGAAAGGTCAACCTGCGCGCCGGCGTGACGGCGAACATCCTGCTCTCGGAGGAGAAAAACCTCGCCGCCGTGCGGGACGGCGAGCCGGGAGATCTCGAAGAGCAGAGAAGAGAGATCCTCTCGCGCGAGGTCGTCCGCGCCGAAAGCGGCGAGAGGGAATACGCCGGAGAGGCACAGCGGATCGAGGGGATCTCCCCCGACGCGGTCGAGATCCTCGGCGCCGGCGGCAACGTGCGCATCGAGAGCAGAAGAGCCACCCCGGAGGGCATTCTCCTTTCCGGAACGATCGATATGACGGCGATCATCCGCGTCGGAGGCGAAGCGCCTTACGCCGTGGCGAACGATCTCCCCTTCGAGGAGCTGCTCCCCTACGGAAAATTCGGCGCCGGCGCGCAGAACGAAACCGCCGCCGAGGACCTGCAGCCGACGATGGCGAAGGGGATCCTGACCTCCGCGGTCGCCTCTGCGGTCGCCGATCCCGAAAAGGCGGATACCGCCGTCATCACGCTGAACGCCGTCGCGGAGTTCTTCGCCGAGGCGGAGCATAACCTCGCCTCCTCCGTCACGGTGGACGCCTACGCCGCCGAAAAGACGAGCGAGGAGGAATACGAGTCCTTCGGCTACAGCGAATTTCTCTGCGCCGACGCGACCGACCGATCCCTCGCCTTTTCCGCCGCGCGCGGAGAGCTTTCGGCAAAGGACGCCGACAGCGTGATCTACACCTTCGCCGCCGCCAAAGTCCGGGAGGCGAAGGCGGAAGGCGGCCGGGCGACCGTCCGCGGCGAGATCGATTTTTCGACGCTTGCCGACCGCGTTTTACCGGACGGCAGAATCGAGTATTTCCCCATCAAAAAGAGCTTTGATTTTGAAGAAAACGTAAAGTTTAATTGTCAAATACCGGATAACGCAAGCATTCTTTCGCGCGTCGTCGTCTATCAGGCGCGCACGACGATGGATGAAGAAAAGGTCTATTTTGACGCGAATATCCTTCTCGAAACGGTCGCGGTCGCAGACCGGACGGCGCGCCGCCTCGCGGCGATCACCACCTCGGCGCCCACAGCGGCTGAGGGCGTCCGCGTGTTTTACCCCGGACGGGAGGATACGCTCTGGAGCGTTGCCAAGCGATACGCAAAGCCCCTGCGCCGCCTTGCCGCCGAGAACAAACTGACCGAGGAGCAGCTTCGCGCGGCGGATACCCCGGCGTCGCTCTCCGGCGTGCATAAGCTGATGATCCTCTGATCCCACAGC
>CADBPA010000073.1 GCA_902796505.1 uncultured Ruminococcus sp. | reverse complement strand
GATCACCCTTTCGTCCGTCATCGGATATATGATTCTTTATATACGATATAAAATTGAAAATAGTGGATATAATATCAAGCAGAATAAAATCGAAAGGCAGGAAACATCCGCGATCCGCAAGCGTTTTCTCTCGGTCGCGGTACCGATCACGCTGACGTCTGCCGTCTCTGGGGTCTCCGGTCTTTTCGATCTTGCGCTCCTGATCCGGCGCCTCGAATCCATCGGATACAGCGAGACTGCCGCGACGGCGGTCTACGGAAATTATACGACTCTCGTCCTGCCGATGGTCAACCTTGTCGTTTCACTGCTCTCGCCGATCTGCGTTTGTGCGCTTCCGGTCTTCGCCGCCCGATCCGCCGCAAACGACGGGGAGGGGATGCGGACGTCGCTTTCGTCTTTCCTCCGCGTTACCGCGGCGATCGCCGCCCCCTGCGCCTTCGGCCTGATGCTGTTTGCTCCGGACGTCCTTCGCCTTTTTTACGAGCCTGCAAGCGCCGCTCTTGCCGCGCCTGTCCTCGCCGCGTCCGCTCCCGCCGTTCTGCTCTCGGCGCTTCTTACGATGCTGAATACGGCGCTCGAAGCCACGGGGCACACCGGGATCTCTTTTCTGTCGATGTCGCTTTCGGCGGCCGGCAAACTGATCCTGACGTGGTTTCTGGTCGGCGACCCCGCCGTCGGGATCTACGGCGCTCCGATCGGCGCGCTGTGTTCCTATGCGCTCGGCCTTTTGATCTCGTATTGCTATTTGCGCGTGCGGATGAAGGTGCGCGTGTCTTTGCTCGGGATCTCGGCGGCACCCTGTATCGCCGGAGCGCTCGCGGTCGGCTACGGTCGCTTTTTGCGCGGCGCGCTTTCGGCGCGCCTGCCCGAAACTTTCGTCACGCTGATCTGCATTCTGTTCTGCGCGGTCTGTTACGTTCTCCTCGCTGTTTTCTTCGGCTATTTCCGGCAGATCTACCGCTTCTTCTGTGAAAAACGCACAAAAATCAAGGTATAATTTTGTAAATACGGAGAAAAAAGGGCTTTTTTCCGAAAAAAATGAAAAAACACTTGCAATAAAGTGAAAAAATTGTTATAATAAATGTAAATCAAAAGAAAGGATCACCAAAATGAACAAAACAGATCTTATCAACGTCGTAGCACAGAATAATCCCGAACTTACCAAGAAGGATGTCGCAGATATCATTTCCGCCGCCGTAGACGCCGTTACGATCGCGCTCAAAGAGGGCGACAAGGTCCAGATCAGCGGATTCGGCACTTTCGAGACCAAAGAGGTCGCCGAAAGAGAAGGAAGAAATCCGCAGACCGGCGAGTCCATCAAGATCGCCGCTTCCAAGAAGATCTCCTTCAGCGCGTTCAAGGGTCTTAAGGATATCGTCAACGGCTGATTTTCATGCGCCTTGATAAATATTTGAAGGTTTCCCGTCTGATCAAGAGGAGGACCGTTGCGAACGATGCCTGCGATAACGCCCGCATCAGCGTGAACGGAAAGCCCGCCAAGGCGTCCTACGACGTCAAGATCGGCGATCAGATCTCCGTCGCATACGGTGAGAGGCTTCTTACCGTGCGCGTGCTGGACATCCGGGAGACGACGAAGAAAACCGAATCGGTCGGAATGTACGAAGTCCTATCCGAATCCGACGCATAATCGGCAGATCCGCGGCATACCTTTTTAGGGAAATGCCGCGGATTTTTTTGTTTGGGAGGATCTCATATGAATATCGGAAACGAAACGGCGCCGATCTCTTCGGCAAAACAAACGCTGATTTTGCGCGACCGTAGGAATTTGTCGCTTGACGGCGTGAAGGGCGTGCTCGAATTTACCGACGGAACGCTGACGCTCGACACCTCCTCCGGCCGCTTTACGCTGGAGGGAGAGGAACTTCGCATCGAAACGCTCGACCGGGACAGCGGAAAGATCGCCGTGACCGGACGGATCGACGCGATGTATTACGAAGGGGAAGAGCCGGCTGCCAAAAAAGGACGCTCCTTCTTCCGCAGGGGGTAAGGATGGAGTATCCGTCTCTCGCTTCGGTTCTGCTTTCCGCCGCCGCGGCGATCCTGCTCGGCGGCGCCTTCGTACCGGCGGAAGTCGTTTTCCGAACGCTTTTCGCTTACGCCGGAGGACTTTTGCGCCTTCCCGGCGCGATCCTGCGCGTTGAAAAATTCAGCCCAAAGGCGCTCCGCGCCGCCTCCGCCGTAGAAAAACGCCCGCTTTCCCGTCCTGCCGCAGCCCTGTGCGATTTCCTTTTCGTTACGCTCTGCGGCGTCAGCTTGCAGCTTTATCTTTACGCGGCGTTTGACGGCGCCTTCCGCCTTTATCCGCTCCTTTTTGCGGCGGGCGGCTATACTTTGGTGAAAAAGGCGGTCGGCGTCCCGGCGGAGCGTTTCCTCGCGCGGATCTTTCCGGCTCTCGCTCTTCCGCTTGCCCTTCTGCTCGCCGCGATCCTGCTTCCTCTGCGGAATATCCTGCGCCGGCTCTTTCGTATCCTCGTTTGCCCGGTCTTTGCCCGCGCAAAGTATTTTTGCGCGTCTCTCGCTCATCGCCGTCTCCTGGGGAAGAAGGTCAAAGAGGAGAAAGCCGTCGCGCATTTTCTGCGTCCGTAATGAAAAACCGACGCCATTCGCCGCCGAACGCGGCGTTTTTTTATGAAATTTTCATTCCTCTCTTGCTTTTTGTAAACAAATCATTTATAATTACGGTATGGAAATCAAATAAGGATGAAGTTTATGAGCTCACATTTTGTACCGGACCGTCGATTCCGGACGTTTTCCGACCTTACGCCGGAATATCTGCATTCGATCGGAGTCCGCGCGCTGATCCTCGACGTGGATAATACGCTTGAGCCGTACGAAAATCCTCTGCCGGGCGAACCCGTTCGCCGCTGGATCGCCTCGCTGAAAGAGGCGGGAATCGTCTGCGGCATCGTCTCGAACAACGGCAAAGGCCGCATCGGCGTATTCGGCGGAGAACTTTCGCTGCCGACGATCTGCCACGCGGCGAAGCCCTTTTCCCGTTCGGTGCGGAAGATGATCGCCGTCCTCGGCGCGAAGAGAGAAGAGACCGCTCTGCTCGGCGATCAGATCTTTACCGACGTCTGGGCGGCGAAAAACGCCGGGATCCGCGCGTTTCTCGTTCCTCCGATCCGGGATCGCAGCGATCCTTTGACGAAGTGCAAGCGATTTTTGGAAAAACCCTTCCTTCGCAAATATCAAAAACTTCATCCGGACGAACAGAACCGAGAGGAGAATCTATGAGAGCATTTTTCGGCCCCGGCGGAAACAGCGAAGCCTTTCGCCTTGCCGGGAAAAAGTCCACGCTGGAAGCCCCCGCGTGGGTAGAGGAGATCGGGCTTGACGCCTATGAATACGAAGCCGGCAACGGCCTTACCGCCGGTCCGACCGCGCTTGCCGCCATCGGCGAGCAGGCGAAACTGCATCACGTCCGTATGTCTTACCACACGCCGTATTTCATTTCGCTTTCCGGCGTCGATCCGGAAAAGCGGCTGAAAAGCGTGGAGTATATCCGCCAGAGCATCGGCGCGTCGGTTCTGCTCGGCGCAAAGACCATCGTCGTACATACCGGATCGGCGGCTAAGATCAGCCGGGAAGAAGCAATGGCGCTCGCCGCCGATACGCTTGTTCACACGCTTGAAGAGGTCGATCCACAGGGCGTGAAGATCGGGCTGGAAACGATGGGAAAGAAAAACCAGCTCGGCACGCTCGACGAGGTGATCACGCTCTGCAAGATCGATCCGGCGTTCGTTCCGGTCGTGGATTTCGGGCACCTCAACGCGCGGGATTGCGGCGGCGTATTCAAGTCTGTGGACGATTATCTGCGCGTCTTCGACCGGATCGCAAAAGAACTCGATCCCGACGTCGCGCAGAATCTGCATTGCCATTTTTCCAAGATCGAATGGACGGTTTCGGGCGAAAAGCGCCATCTGACCTTCGAGGATACGGTATACGGCCCGGATTACGAGCCGCTGATGGAAGCGATCGTGAAGAACGGCCTGACGCCGACGATCATTTCCGAGTCCGCCGGCACGCAGTCGGACGACGCCCTGACTATGAAAAAATATTATGAGGAGATATTAAAATGACCAAACTTGAAAAACTCAGAGCCGGGATGCAGGAGAGCGGCCTTGACGCCGTGATCGTTCTCGACGAACTGAACCAGCATTATCTCAGCGATTTCGCCTTTACCGACGGACTCCTGCTGATCACCCGGCAGAACGCCTGGCTGATCACCGATTTCCGCTATTTTGAAATGGCACAGAAGCGTGCGGACAAGGGCTTTTCGGTCACGATGACCGACGACCGCAAGGCGTTTATCACCAAAGCGCTTGCCGACGAGGGGTGCAAAACGGTCGGTTTTGAAGGCCGTTCTGTCGCCTATTCGACCTATCACAGATACTGCGAGACCTATCCGCAATGCGAATTCGTCAATATCGAGGGAATGATCGAGTCGATCCGGCAGATCAAAACGCCGGAGGAGCTCGTCAAGATGCAGAAGGCGCAGGACATCACCGACAAGGCGTTTGCCCATATGGTCAAACACCTGACGCCAAAGATGACCGAGATCGAGGTCGCCGCCGAGCTGGAATATGTGATGCGCAGAGAAGGCGCGAGCGGCCTTGCCTTCGATACCATCGCCGTTTCGGGAGACGCCTCGGCGCTTCCGCACGGCACTCCGAGAAACGAAAAGCTTCACAAGGGCTTCCTGACCATGGATTTCGGCGCGAAATACGACGGATACTGCTCGGATATGACGCGCACGGTCGTCATCGGACGGGCGGACGAGGATATTAAAAAGGTGTATAATACCGTCCTTGACGCGCAGCTTTCCGCGATCGCCTATCTCAAAGAGGGCGCCGACTGCGGCGAGGCGGACAAGATCGCGCGCGACATCATCGACCGCGATTACAAAGGCACCTTCGGTCATTCGCTCGGTCATTCGGTCGGGCTTTATATTCACGAGGAGCCTCGTCTTTCCTCCCGTTCCTTCGGGCGCAAGCTCCGCGCCGGAGAGATCGTAACGATCGAGCCGGGCATCTACCTCTACGGCAAATACGGCTGCCGCATCGAGGATATGGCGGCGATCGAAAAGGACGGAATCCACGATTTTGCTCATTCCTCGAAGGAGCTTTTTGAGATCCTTTGATCCTTTTCGCGTGAAACTTACGAAAAAAATAAAAAAATTTTCAAGAAAATCTCAAAAAAGTATTGAAAATTCCGACGGAATAGTGTAGAATAAGAAAGTAAATCTAAAAATAAAAGGAAATGAACCTATGTTAACAGCAGGCGATTTCAGAAACGGCATTACCTTCGAGATGGAAGGAAAAGTGTACCAGGTCATCGAGTTCCAGCACGTCAAACCCGGTAAGGGAGCGGCGTTCGTCAGAACGAAGTACAAAGACGTGGTCACCGGTGCCATCCGCGAAACTTCTTTCAACCCCACCGCGAAGTTCGAGAACGCGGTCATCGAGCGTAAGGATCTTGAGTATTCTTACAACGACGGCGGACTTTACTACTTCATGGATCCCGAAACCTACGATATGGTTCCGATCGAGGAATCCAAGCTCGGCGATAACTTCAAGTTCGTCAAGGAGAATACCGTTTGCCGTATCTCCTCCTTCAAGGGTTCCGTCTTTGCGGTCGATCCTCCGACGTTCGTTGAGCTGAAAGTCACCGAGACCGAGCCGGGCGTCCGCGGCGATACCGCGACCAACGTTACCAAGCAGGCAACGCTTGAGACCGGCGCCGTCATCCGTGTTCCGATCTTCATCAACGAGGGCGATCTGCTCCGCATCGATACCAGAACCGGAGAATATCTCGAAAGAGCATAAGTTTCAGCGAAAGAAGCGAAACCGAGAACTTTGCGGGGCCTTGCAAGAATGAACGCAAGGTTCCGCAAAAGCGTTTTCGGGGAGACTCCCGAAAGATTCCTTCCTTTGGGATAAAACTCCCGAAGCAAACCATTCGTGTTCTCATTTTTTTTGTAATATTCCCGTAGACAACACTTCCATGCTATCACGGTGGCAGCCCATATTGCTTTCCTCTTGTATTTTGTTTGTGTCGTAACTTCATGATAACACAGGATCGCAATATGGGTGTTCTTTTTTTGTGTTGCACCCGATCGTATCATTCACCGTGGATGGCATAGCACTTTACGGCGAATCAAGCGTTTCATAACAAATATAGAGTAAAGGCATACTTTTATCCGGACGGTCAACGGCAAAAGTATGCCCCGAAAAAAGGATAGCAAAAATGAAAAGAATGATTTTCGGATCGCCTGAAAAGCAAGTCCCTTCAAGGTTTTGCAAAAAGTTCGATTACAGGGAAACACAGATCCAATATCCTGTCGATTCGATCGTTTTCAAAGAGAATACGCGAGGATGTTTGCTTGAATTTCCCGTATCGGATGACGAACGTTTCTTCGGTTTGGGCTTACAACTGAATCATATGGATCTTACGGGGAGACATTTTACTTTGCGTGTAAACGCAAATCCTATTGCCGCCACCGGAGATTCTCACGCTCCCGTTCCCTTTTTCGTGAGCAATAAAGGTTATGGGATCTATTTCGATACGGCCCGTAATATGGAAGTGGATTTCGGAAGAAAGATCGTCAAAAACCGTGAAAAAAACGATTTTTCGGAAAACGAAATCATGTCTTCCGAAGAAGAATTATACAAAGCGAAAGGCACGGAAGGCGGAGCGGTCATAGCGGTTCAGATCCCTGTTGCAAAAGGCGTGGAAATTTATATTTTCGAAGGGGAAAACATTACCGACGTAGTCGCTCAATATAATCTTTTAGGCGGCGGCGGATGCGAAGTCCCCGAATGGGCTTTGGGATTATTATACCGGTGTAACGGAGCATATAATCAACAACAGGTAATGGATACCGTCGATTATTTTGAGAGCCATAATTTACCTTGTTCTACGATAGGACTCGAACCCGGCTGGCAGACGAGATGCTATTCCTGTTCGTTTGTGTGGAATGAGAAAAATTTTCCGGATCCCCAAAAGATGATAGACGAATTATACGATAAAGGTTATCACGTGAATTTATGGGAACACGCATTTATTCATCCGCTTTCGCCTATTTATAAAGAAATGAAGGCGTATTCCGGAAATTACGAAGTATGGGACGGTCTTGTTCCGGATTTTTCGATATCGGAAGCTCGGGAAATATTTATCAAACATCATAGAGAAAACGTAACTTACGGCAAGATCGACGGATTAAAACTTGACGAATGCGATTCGAGCGATTACACGAACGGTTGGTCTTTTCCGCTTTGCAGTGAATTTCCGAGCGGTCTTGACGGAGAGCAGTATCATATGCTTTTCGGCGCATTATATATGCGGACCGGTCAGGAAATCATAGGAGATAAACCTTTTCTGTCAAATTGCAGGAGTGCGGGAGCATTATGTTCTTCCTATCCTTTTGTATTATACAGCGATCTTTATAAACATAAAGATTTTATACGCGGTTTGGTTACGGCGGGCTTTTCCGGATTATTATGGACGCCTGAAGTTCGCGAATGCGCTTCCAGGGAAGACTTTTTAAGAAGAATGCAAAGCGCGGTATATTCGCCGCAGTGTCTTATAAACGCTTGGTGCTGCACAGAATACCCGTGGTTGTCTTTTGATTGCGTTGAAGAGATGCGCGAACTTTTATTCGAGCGTAAAAAACTGATTCCGAGACTTATGGCCGCATTTCAAGAATATAAGAACAACGGCGTTCCGCCTATTCGCGCTCTTGTCTCCGATTATACCGACGATAAGGAAACTTATAACATTGACGACGAATATTTACTTGCGGATCTTCTTGTAGCGCCTATGGTATGCGGCGAAAAAACAAGAAAAGTTTATATACCGGAAGGGAAATGGGTGGATTATCGGACGAAGAAACCCGTTGTAAACGGATGGATAGAAGTTACTACGGACAATATTCCCGTATATGAAAAGATCCGTTCAGTATGATGAAAAAAATCAAAAAGATCGACATTCACCAACAAAACCCCTGCCGTCCGGCAGGGGTTTTCCTTTGATCGATTGATTGTAAATTTTTCGGTCGTGTCACGGTTTCGGCGAAAGGTTGAGCGCGTCCGCGAGCATCGCCCAGCGGCTGCACTGCGCGCGGTTTTCCTTCGGATAGAAGTAATAGAGAATATTTTTATTGTAGCACTCAAATTCCTCGTTTGCCGAGAACGCCATCGCCGGGATCGCCGAGATCGGAAGGAAGAAGGAGCGATCGACGCCGTTCGTGCTTCCTTCAAAAGTGAAGCCTTCGGCGGTCAGTCGGCAAACGCCGTCGCCTTCTTCGTCGAGTTTTTTGTCGGTCGGATGCTTGCGGATCACGTGTACTTCGGTTTCGATCGCAAAATCGGCTTTGCGCACTTCCTCGCATTCGATCTCCTGCACGCGGCTGTAAAGATCGTGAATATCCCGGATGCCGTGCGGATTTTCCTCAAAGGAGTAATCTTCTCCGATGGTCAGCGTCATACCGCAATCGGCGCAGGCGACGCTGTTCTTCGCCGTCCTGAGCGTATAAAGTCCCCGGCAGACCGGGCAGCGGCAGACCATCGACTCGATCCCCTCGGCTTTGTCCTCTCCGGGATAGACGATCCCGCGCTCTTTCGCAAACGCGAAATCGTTATAGGAAATATCCCGGCGGATCCGATCGGAAAGTTCCGCTTCGCTGCGCGCGGCGATTTCTTCCGAAGAAAGCACCGAAACGATCGAGACGCGCACCGGCTCGCGGTAGCGGCTCTTCCGCCATTTCGGATTGTTCAGATAAGCGCCTTCGATCCGGACCGTGACGATCGGGTAGCCGAGCCGCTTGAAAAATTCCGCGGTCGAGGGAAGAATATCATAAGCCGTACCGTCTGCGGAAAGCCGGCCTTCCGGGAAAACGGCGACGGCGCCGCCGTTTTTGAGCCGCCTTATGATCCCGACCGCGCTTTGCGCGTCCGCCGTAAAAAGGCTCTTGGGGATCACACCGAGGCGCTTGAACAGAAAGCGCAGGATCGGAACGCGGAAGTAGTAGCGATTGCAGAGAAAGGCGAGTTTTCTGCCTTCCATCAGCTTCGCCGTGTAATAGAAATCGAAGAAGGACGCGTGGTTGGAAAGAAGAACGAACGGTCCGTCCGGCACTTGGTCGGCAAGATCGCGGACGTATTCCGCCTTTTTTCTTCCTCCGACGACGAAGTCCATGACTTTCATCAGGAATGAATACATAAGACTGCCTCTTTCTTCATTTTTGAAATAGAATTTCCGGATGATGAGGAGCGCGCTGACGAACAGGACTGCGGCGATCAGCAGGATCAGCAGCGCCAGCTGCCAGACCGGGAGACCGGACGAGGTAAAGAAAAGAAGGAGCTTTCCCATCAGGATGGAAGAAAGAATGGAGGGAACAACGCCCGTCGCGCAGGTGAAAATATAGCGCCGATAGGAGAGCTTCTGCGAGGCGCCGTAGTAGCAGATCGCTCCGAACGGAATGACCGGCATCACAAAGAGAATATACATCAGGATCTGCGTTCCGGACGGCTTTTTGCTCTTCTTCGCCAGATCGTCGATTTTTCTCGATGAACGGAAGAAATGCCGGTCAAATTTCAGAAGATTGACAAGACCGTAGATCAGCGACGCACCGAATACGACGCCGAGGTCGCAGAGAAGAACGGCGAGCAGCGGATGATAGCAGATCCCGGCGGACATCTGGATGAATTCCGCCGAGATAAAGACGACGACCATCTGCAGCCCCTCGATCAGGATGACCTTGCCCATCCCGAACCAGCCGCTGTCCCGGATGATATGCCGGATGGCTTCCTCGTCGTCCGTGCGCGCCGCTACAATGATCTGATAGATGGTGTCCTTCAGAAAAAAAGAATAGCATCGTCAGCACGCCGACGGCGAGAAGGAAAAATACGATTCTGTATATTTTTTGCTTCACAAATATCCTCCCAGAACAAGACGCCGGAGGTTTTCCGGAATCTTTTCGGTTTTATAAAAAAACAGCAATTTGCCGGGCAGACAAATCGCTTTTCTTCGTGCAAGAACGCCCCAAAGGTATACAAGCATTTTATACTGCCCGAACGATTTCAGCGTGATTGTTTATATTTTTATAGAATTTTCTGCTTTCAAAATTGGAAATTTTCGCATCGAAGCAAATCAATCAATTTTCCCGATTCTGTTTCGTTGTGTTGATGGATGAGATCAGCATTACCCTTATACTCGTACAAGCGGAATCGAGAGACTTGTACGTTTGCTCATCGATATAATCGGTTTTAAAAAGCAATTCCAGCCAATATCCGGTCTCGTTCGCTTCTTTTAAGGCGATCTGTAATTTGGAAATGAAATCCGCCTTTCCGTGCGCGTACTGCGCTTCACGGATATTCGCGCCAATTGACGTTCCGCATCTGCCGATTTGATTGGAAATCACCGTTTCATGCTTGGATTTAAGGTTTTTAGTGAGGTTGATGATCCGAACAGCGAAATCAGTAGATTGATCGCGAAGCTTTGACTCTTGCATATTCGTTTCCTTTTCGTGAAGTTTGCGTCAAAGGCGCAAGTGAAGTTACGCCTTTCGGCGTAGTGAAGTATGCCGTTTTACGGCAAATGAAGTGAAGTGTTCCGCTTATCTTCATCGTGCGAAGCACACATCACGCGCGAAGCGCGCTTCACGTCCGGTACGATACTTCACGTTCCGCGATAGCGGAACACTTCGTTGAAAAAAGCGCTTTTGCCGCTGGACAAAAGACGCTTTTTCCTGGTGCCGGTGGCGGGGGTCG
>CADBPA010000072.1 GCA_902796505.1 uncultured Ruminococcus sp. | reverse complement strand
GTGAAGATCAGAAAACTTGTCATTGCTCGCCGGCTGTCGGAATCGTCGTCCGTGAAATCCTCCTGCGGCGGAAGGGGAGCCGAGCGATCCTCAGTCTCACGGCGAATGACGTCGGAGATCGCGTCCGAAAGGCTTGTATAAATATTCCGCCGCGCCGTGCGATAGGAGATGACGCAGACCGAGACGAACACGACCGCGATCATCAGACCGACGAGGATCATATTGGTGAGAATAAACTGCCGGCGGAGTTTTTTCAGGCGGTTCAGCATACCGCGTCCTCCAGCTTATAACCGATTTTTTTCGCGGCGGTGATCTCACAGCGCGAGCCGACGAAATGAAGTTTTTTACGAAGGAAAGAGATATAGGCTTCGACGTTGTTTTCGCCGATTTCGGCGTCGTATCCCCAGACGCGGGTGATGAGTTCATCCTTCGAGAGATAAACGCCGGGGCGGTCGAGAAAAAGCTTCATCATCTCGGCTTCCTTGAAGCTCAGGCGGATCTTTCGCCCGGTCTCTTTGCAGGAGAGCGAAGAGGTCGAAACCGAAAAGACGAGATCGGCGTACGTGCGCTCGTCGAGGATCACCTCGCCCTTGCGCCGGGAGAGGACGCGGATGCGCGCGAGAAGTTCGTCCGGAGAAAAGGGCTTCGTCATATAATCGTCCGCGCCAAGATCGAGGCCTTTGACCTTATCCTTCACGCCGTCGAGCGCGGTGAGCATCAGCACGGGCGTTGTGATCTTCTGCCGGCGCAATTCGGAGACGACCTCGAAGCCGTTCTTTTTCGGGAGCATCACGTCGAGAACGATCAGATCGTAGATTCCGCTTACGGCGTAAGAGAGCGCGTCAGCGCCGTTATCGACCGCGTCGATCATATATTTTGCTTCGTTCAGGATGCTGCAGAGCGCGTCGGAAAGGTGCTTTTCGTCCTCGACGACAAGGATGCGCATAGAGACGACCTCGCTTTCTTTGGATGGATTCCTTTGTCACGCCTCTATTATATCGGAAAAGGGAGGAAAATGCAAGAGGAAAATGCTCTCCGGGGTTGACTTTTCCCGAAAAAAATTTTATAATGGAAGAAAAAGAGGAGGAGGCGGCGCGCATGAACCGGATGAAACGCGGCAAAACGATCCTATGCGTTCTAAAAATACCCGATCATATCGGCGCGCGGCCGGTACCTGCCGCACGGCAGGCAGAGATCGACAGCGCCGGCGCGCAGACCGTCCGGCTGGAAAAATACTGGACCTTTCGCCTCTTCACCGAGCTTTCGCAATTCGTTCTCGGAAAGATCCCGGACGCGAAGAGGAGCGAATGCGGCCGCTGGGAAGCCGAGGGGATCTTCCTCTCCTTCTCGCACAGCGGCGGATACGCGGCGGTCGCGCTTTCGGGTGATCCGGTCGGTGCGGATATTCAATCGGCCGAGGCGAACGTCTCCGAACGGCTGATCCGGCGCGCGCTGACCGAAGGGGAAAGAAAGAAGGTCGACGCCCTGCCCGAAGAGGAAAGAGCGCGCGGATTTCTCGGGATCTTTTCGGAGAAAGAGAGCGTTTTCAAAACGAAGGGCGAGGCTGTTTTCCGGCCGGAGCGGATCGACACGGAAGCGGAATCTGCGACACGGGTCGAAGATTTCGGGATCGCGGATATGATCGTTACGCTTTCGCCGAAGCCGGAGGAGCTGACGCTCTGCCGCGCCGAGGCAGAGGGCGACAAAATACTGTTTGAAATCATTTCAAAGAAAGAAGGAAACGAAATATGATCTATATTTTCCTTGCGGAAGGGTTTGAAGAGATCGAGGCGCTGACGCCGGCGGATCTTCTGCGCAGAGCCGGAAAAGAGGTGCGCCTGATCGGCCTTACGGGGCGTGAGGTCAAAGGAGCGCACGGCATCACGGTCGTGGCGGACAGCGTTGCGGCGGAGACCGACGTTTCGGGCGCGGAATGCCTGATCCTGCCCGGCGGAATGCCCGGTACGCTGAATCTGGACGCATCCGGATACGTGGATGAGGCAATCAGAACCGTATGGCGGGAGGGCGGCAGGCTTGCCGCGATCTGCGCGGCGCCGCTCGTTCTCGGACGGAGAGGCTATCTGGACGGCAAGGAAGCGATCTGCTTCCCCGGATTTGAAAAAGAACTCAAAGGAGCGAAAATTTCGGAGAAGGTCGCGGTGACCGACGGTCGGATCACGACCGGCAAAGGAATGGAGTACGCGCTGGATTTCGCAAAAGAGCTGGTCCGCGTTCTCGGATAAACGATAAAAAGAAAAATACGCTTTGAGAAAATCAAAGCGTATTTTTTCGGGAAGGATCAGAGAAGGTATTCCGGAAGCTCCTCACCGATGGCAAAAGCGGATTTCGGGGATTCGGAAGCCTTTTTCTTTTTCGGCTTTGCGACCTTTTCGACGACTTCGGGAGAAATATCGGCGATCACCGCGGAGGCGGCGACCGTTTTCTTTGCGGTCTTTTTCGCGGCGGGCTTCGGCTGATTCTTCGAGCCGGGCTTTCTGCCGCGCTTTTTCGGCGCCGGCTTCTCCTCGGCCGCGGCGACGGGCGGCTGCTCGGGAATCTCGGGCAGAATGACGGTTTTCTCTTCTTCGGGTTTCATCGCCTTTGCGGCGCGCGCGATGCTGTTCTTACCGATCGGCATATTGCATGATCTCCTTTGCAAGTTCTGTATATTCTCCGGCGGCGCGGCTGTTCTTTTTATAGACCATGACCGGCTTGGAGTTATCCTGCGCCCATTCGACGGCGCTGTCTACGCGGATGTAATGCTCGAAAAGGCGAACGCCTTCCCAGCCCGACAAGGTTTCCTTGGTCTGACGGAAATAATTTTTGCGCTCGCTGACCTTCGTAATGGCGATGCCCATCAGCGAGAGGTCCGGGGCGATCGACTTGACCTGATCGAAAAACTCGAACATATTCGCAAGTCCGAACAGCCCCCACGGAGACGCTTCGACCGGAACGATCATCTCATCCGAGGCGCACATAATGTTCATCACCCAGCAGCCGAGCGTCGGAGGCGCGTCGATCAGAATATAATCGTACTTTTCCGAAGCGCGGACCTTTTCAAGCGATTTTTTCAGGATCCACTCGCGCTGCCACTTTGTGAAGAGTTCAAATTCGATCCCGGACATCAGCGTGGAGGACGGGATGATATCCAGCCCTTCGTAGCCGGTGGGGACGATGAAATCTTCGAGGTCCTTCTGCTCCTTGATCGCGGTGTAGAGATTCTTTCCGCTCCGGGCGTATTCAAGGGCGCGCTCTTCGTCGAAAAACGAAAGCGTCAGATTCATCTGCATATCGCCGTCGATCACCAGAACGCGACGACCGAGCGCCGACATGGAATAGGCAACGTTGGAACAGGTCGTGGATTTCCCGCTTCCGCCTTTGTTGTTGGCAAAGCAGATCACAGTAGTCTTTCTCATTCTATGCTCCCTTTCCGAAAAATATGAAACCGAAATTCCGCAAAAAAAGGATTCTGCCGATCCGAGGAAAAATGCGCACGGGGGCGGGGGTAATCGGGAAAACGCGACACGGGTGCGATCAGACCGGGCGTGCGTCCGGTGCGTCGGACGGCTCGCGCAGATAGGCGATGATCTCGTCAAGACCTTCGCCGGTATAGGAACTGATATAAAAAATCTTCGTGCATCCGAGCAGCTTGAGCCAGCGCGTCACCTGCGGGACGTTGGCGGTCGGCTTATCGATCCCGGTGCAGATCCCGACGACCTCGCGGTTGACGAGCGAGGCGATGCCGGGGGAGAAAACGCAGAACGGCTCGTCCGCCGAAATGACGACGCCGACGATATCCGCCTCATAGGCGTAGAGCGCGAGGGCGGCGCCGAGCGCGTGGACTTCGGTATACTCGCCGGGGGTGTCGATGATCGTATCGTGATAATGGATATACTGCGTTTTGCAATAGGAGATCTGCTCGCCTTTGAGCGCCTGCGTCAGCGTGGTCTTCCCTGCGGCGACGCGGCCGATGAGGATCAGTTTTTTCATTAAGTTTTCGTCACGTCGCAGACCGAGAAACGGAGAACGTTGCGGAAATAGTCGGCGATCGCCCGGAAGGAGGTCTCCACGTCGGAAACCAGCCCGGTGACGATCAGCGTTCCCGAAAAGCGATCGACGAAGCCGAGCTCGATATTCGAGTTCTTCATGGCGATATCGGCGGCGATCACGGCGGTTTCCGCCGGGCTGATCGTCAGAACGCCGATGGCGGCGTGCGTATAATCGAGTTTCGGATCGAGCCCCATCTTCTGATAGAGGACGGGATCGGGGTTGGCGATAATATGCGCGATGGTGATCTGCCTGCCGGGAACGAGTTCCTGGACGATGCGCATTTTGTCGGTATTATCGAAGGTGTTCATAAAGGTCTTATCGCTTAGATTTTCCATCGTATCTTCTTTTCTCCTTCCGGTCAGCCGCCGATCTGGATCTTCAGCTTCGGTGCGGCGGACTCCGCCGCGGCCTTGAGCCTCTGCATTTCGCTCTCCGATGGGGGAACGAGATGGGAGAGCGTATAGTTTCGCCCGATGCCGGCGTATTTATCCTGACCGAGGCGGTGATAGGGGAGCAGATGATGCTCCGTCACGCCGGGCAGCGAGGCGGCAAAGCGGGAGATCGCGGCGATCTCTGCCGGGGTATCGTTGAAATTCGGAATGACCGGGGTGCGGATCGTCAGGCTTCTTGCGATCGAGGCGATATATTTCGCGTTTGCAAGGATCTGATCGTTCGGCTTTCCGGTAAACGCCGCGTGCTTTCCGCAATCCATATGCTTGACGTCCATCAGCACGTAATCGACGTGCGGAATCACCCGGTCCAGCACCTCGCGCGGAGCGAAACCGGTCGTCTCGATCGCGGTGGTGATGCCGTATTCATGCGCGGCGCGCAGGATCCCTTCGGTAAATTCCGGCTGGGCGAGGCACTCGCCGCCGGAGAGGGTAATTCCGCCGCCGGAGCGTTCAAAATAGATGCGGTCCATCGCCGCCTCGTCGATCAGTTCACGGACGGTGACGTCGCGGCCGACCGTTTTGGTCTTCCCTCCGAGCGTCATCTGCTGGATCTCATAGGACTGCGATTCGGGGTTGCAGCACCAGCGGCAGCGAAGGAAGCATCCCTTCAGAAAGAGGATCGTGCGGATGCCGGGGCCGTCGTGGATGGAATAGCGCTGAACGTCGAAAATTCTGCCGCGCCTTTGATAGATCTCTTCTTCCATGACGCCTCCTTTCCGCTTTTAAAAAGCTGATTTTGTAAAGAAATGTTTGCTTAATTGCGATATTTGAGATTTTTCGGTCGATTCGGACTTTCGTCTCATACGCCTCTCTGCTCGGTCCTGCTGATGATATCATCCTGCAGGGAGCGCGAAAGGGTGGTGAACAGGGCGCTGTATCCGGCGACGCGGACGACGAGGCCTTTGTACTGTTCGGGGTGCGCCTGCGCATCCAGAAGCGTTTCTCTCGACACGACGTTGTACTGCACGTGCATGCCCTTCTGATCGAAGTAGCCGCGCAGATAGGCGACGAATTTATCCAGCGCCGCCTCTCCGGCGAGCGCGGAGGGATGGAATTTCTGATTGAAGAGCGTTCCGTTCGACGCCTGATAATGGTTGAGGCGTGCGGCGGAGGTCGCCGTTGCGGTCGGGCCTTTGGTATCTCTGCCTGCCATCGGGCCGATGCCGTCCGCGACCGGAGTATAGGCGAGGCGGCCGTCCGGCGTTGCGCCGGTCTGGTAACCGAGGGGAACGTTGGCGGAGACGGGATAGAGGCCCGCCTGGAATTTGCCGCCGCGCGGATTGCGGTACTGCATCAGGGGCGCGGTATAGATCTCGCCGACCTTGCGGGCAAAGGCGTCCACTTCGGGGATATCGTTGCCGTATTTCGGAAGGGCTTCGATCATATCGAGCAGGCGGCGGTATTTTGCCTTCTGCTCCTCGGAGACCGTGGAATTTTCGCGCAGGACTTCATAGATCTTGCGGATCTGCTCCGCGGAGACCGGTTTTCCCTGCTTTTCGAGATCGCAGGCGATCTTCACGGTCAGCTCGCGGGATTTCTTCTCGCCGAAGCCTTCGCCGAAGTTATCGGCGAGCGCCTGCTTATAATCCGCCATGCTGATCTTCTTTTCGTCGAAGACGAGCGTTTTGATCGCAAGAAGCGAATCGGCGACGTTGGCGATACCGAAGCCCTGCGGACCGGTGAAGTTATAGTGCGCGCCGCCCTCCTGCATCGTCTTGCCGCGCTCCATGCAATCGTCCACCATACAGGACTGGAAGGGCAAAGGACAACGCACGGGGTGCGCCATATCGACGGCGTTATCCGCCAGAACGAGCGCTTTGATGAAGAAGTCCATCTGCGCAAGGTAGGCGTTATAAAACTCCTCAAAGGTCTTCATTTCGGTGACCTCGCCGGTGCGCGGGCCGATCTGCTTCCCTTCGTCCATACCGTTCGAGAACACAAGCTCCAGCGGACGGCACATATTGAAGAAGGCGGCGTCATGCCAGCCGTCGGTCTTATGCGGGACCTGCGGCTCCACGCATCCGATGATGCAGTAATCGCGCGCTTCTTCGAGCGTCGCGCCGTTTGCCATCAGCGTGGGGATGATGACCTCGTCGTTATAGTACGCCGGAACGCCGAGGCCTTCTCTGGTGACCGAGGCCGCCTTGACGAGGAGGCTGTGCGGCGTGAGATTCCAGACGCGGATGGAAAGCGAGGGCTGGGGAAGGCGGACGTGCATCTGCGCTTCCATGCACATATAGGAGAGATCGTTGGTCGCGTCGGTGCCGTCGGGATTCTGACCGCCGACGATCAGGTTCTGGAAGAGTCCGTAGCCGGCAAAGCCGTCCGCCGATCCGGCGTCACGCACCTTGTTGAGGTCGTTGAGCTTTACCCAGATGCAGTCGAGAAGTTCCTGCGCCTGCTCGTAGCTGATCAGACCGCGGTCGTGATCGGCTTTGAAATAGGGATACATATACTGATCGAAACGGCCGGGGGAGATCGAATGGCCGCTCGATTCGCATTGCAGAAGCTGCTGGACGAACCAGAAGGACTGGCACGCCTGCCAGAAATTCTGCGCGCCCTTCGCCGGGACGCGGTCGCAGTTATCGGCGATGGTCAGAAGTTCGGCGCGGCGCTCGGGATCGCGGCATTCGGAAGCCTCCTTGCGCGCGAGGGCGCTGTAGCGTTTTGCGTATCCGATGACCGCCTCGCAGCTTTCGATGACGGCTTCGAGAAAATGGCGCTTGCGCAGGTAGCCGGGATCGGTGAGAGTGAGCGCCGCGAGTTTCTCTTTTGCCTCGGCGATGAAGCCTTCGTATCCGATCGCGATGACCTTCGCGTAATTGACGTTGACGTGGCCGATGCCGTTATAGAAATAGTTTCCGACGGTGAACATCCCGTGATTGAGGAAGATGTCCAGAACTTCCTCGCCCATATAGGCGGCGGCGAGATCCGAGTTGGTCTTGCCCTTCCAATAAGGATGGACGCGCTTCAGGCGTTCCACCGTTTCGGGGGAAATGTAGAAGGGATCCGCCTCGCGCGTGGCGAGGGTGTCATACTCTTTTTCCAGCCACTCGAAGGAATACTCCGGGAAAGTCTGGCAGCCGCGTGGGGCGATCGAGTTCGAGCCGACGATCAGCTCGCCCGGACGAATGACGATCGGAATATTTTCGAGGATATGGCGGAAGGCGGCGCTGCGGCGCTTGACGATCGGAAGATCCTCGGTCTGCCGATAGCTTTCGGTGACGAGCTCGGCGCGGTCCGCCTCGACCTCCGGCATTTTGGCGAAGAGGTCGTCCACAAGTTTTTGTATTCTGGGCGATTTTTTCAAAACAAACTTGATCTCGCTCATATTCTTCCCTCACATTTTCTCTGAATATCATCAAAAAACGATCAAAATGCAAACAATTGTTTTAAATTTGATCCCAAAGTTCGGGGTGCGGAGCGGCGATGACCGAGGAATTTGCGAACAGCCCCTGCTCTTTCGCGTAGGCTTCTCCCGCCTCGACTGCCGCCTTGACGTCACCGATATCGCCGGTCAGAAGGACGATGCCTTTGCCGCCCATCCCGCGCGAAACGCGCAGCTCATAGATCCAGACCTTCGAGGTCTTGACCGCGATATCCGCGGCTTTGATCGCCGACGCCGCCGAGTAGGTCTCGATGACGCCGAGAGAACCGTGATTTTCGGGCGCGGCCGTTCCGAGAAGCGAGACGATCACCTGCTCGTCGATGCGCCCCATGATAGAGCAATCGACCAGATTCTGCTCAAAACGCTCTTTGACGTGATCGACCGCCGCGGTGACGTCCGCGATCGCTCCGGTGAGGATGATCTCGAATTTTCCGGGGCACGCCGGATGGGCGCTCACAAGGCGGACGCCGGCGCTTTTCAGCGCGTCATCGGTCGCTTCGACGCCTTTGGCGATACTTTTCAGTTCGATCACACTGACTGCTTGGTACATGAATGAATTTCCTTTCCCGGATCTTTACCCGGCAGAATGAATATCGGGTTCCCGGCTTCTTTCCGATCGGAACGCCGGACGTTTTACGGAGTTTTTCGGAATCAGCCGTTTTTGCGGATGACGACGCGCGTTGCGTCTACGAAATCGACGCGCCCGGAGATGGATGCGTATTGCGGAACAGAGAGTCCTTCCGCCGCCTCGGCGATCAGCTGGCCGCGTTCGACCTGATCTCCTTCTTTCACGCAAGGGATCGAGGGAGCGCCGATATGCTGGCGCATCCGGATCTCGACCGACGAGGCGTCGAGAAGGTCGGGAAGCCATTCGGGGTGTTTATCGTACTTGGCGACGCCGAGCGTTTCCTTCCACTTCTGAGTGACGAGCATACGCGCGTCCCGGTCGGGGCTAGGCGAGAAGGTCTCGCCCGGCTTCGGCGTGAATTTCATCTTTTTCTCGGCGAGGATCTTTTTATACTCCTTGATGACGAGCATCGGAGAGATCCCCTGACAGCAGGCGAACGAGCCGCAGATGTCGCATCCGCAGCAGAGGCTCGCGCTGAGGATCAGCTCCGGGGTAGCCTGCGCGGCGGAAAGCGTGGAGCGCACCATTTTGTGCGGCTCAAGCGGATAGCCGAGCAGGTGGCGCGGGCAGAGATCGGTGCATCTGGTGCATTGGCAGCACGCCGACGCGGCGATGCGCAGATTCTGCGCGGCGGATTTCTGTTTATTGGTGACGGCGGGAATGTCCTCCGGCACGATGATCAGGGCGTTGGTGGTTTTACAGACGACGTCGGATTTCGGATTTTTCAGGATACCCATAGCCGGGCCGCCGTCAAACATCACCGAATGCTCGGGAATTTCGACGTTCACGGCTTTCAGCACGTCGCTGATGCGCATTCCGATCGGAACGCGGACGACGTAAGCCTTCGGGAGGTTGCCGCCGATGGTGATCCATTTTTCGATCACCGGCTTATCATGGCGGATCGCGGCGCGCATATTGAACACGGTCTCGACGTTATAGACGATCACGCCCTGCGTGATCGGGAGATTGCCGGGCTGGATGAGCCTTCCCGTGACCTGATAGATCAGATTGATCTCGTCTCCGATCGGGTAGATATTCGGCACGGTTTTCACACGGATGCCCTCGCCGAGGACCTGCCCGTCGGTGAGGCCGAGCGTCATCGCACGGTATTCCTTGATCGCGAGGACGGCTTCCTTGATATTCGTGAATTCCATGACGGCTTCCGCACCTTCGACGATCTGCGGAAGGCGCTCTTCGACGAGCATATAGTCGGTGTACATGAGCGGCTCGCACTCGATACAGTTGATGACGAGCAGATCCGCCCCGTCGGTCAGCTTGGCGTAAGAGGGGAAACCCGCTCCGCCCGCGCCGACGACGCCGTGTTTTTTCAGAATGGATTTGAGTTCGATTTTCGGCATGTTATCGCTCTTTTATTGATTTTTATCGATGATTCCGACGACGACCGCGTCGATCGGGGCGTTCATATCGCCGACGGCGGCGCGCGCCGAGCTTCCGGTCACGATGAGGACTTCCTCGCCGATGCCGGCGCTGATCGTGCGATCCACGGCGATGATATAACGGTCGGTTTTCGCGTCGCCTTCCATCAGATTGATCTCCAGAAATTTGAATCCGCGGAGCGAATCGAATTTGTTGGTGGAAACGATGTTTCCGATCACTTTTCCCTTCAGCATGGCTGATCTCCTCTGTTCTTTTTATCGTGCGACCGTGACGGTCGATCCGTTTTTGAGACCGGCGGCGTTCGCGTCGTCGGTATCGACGTGCATTTCCAGACGGAATTTCTCGCTGACGCGGATCTGGACGTCATACCAGGTGGTCTTTTTGGTGCCGGAGAAGGCGTTGACGTTGATATAATCGCCGTCCCTGACGCCGAATTTCGCCGCGTCCTCCGGACTCATATGAATATGGCGGTTGGCGATGATGCAGCCTTCTTTGAGCGTGACGATCCCCTTCGGACCGATGATCGTGATCGGCGCCGAGCCGGCGAGATCGCCGGATTCTCTGACGGGAGGCTTGACCTTCAGCACGTACGAATCGGTGACCGAGATCTCGACCTGACTCTGCTTGCGCAGCGGACCGAGGACGCGGACGCCTTCGATCGGGCGCATCGAGGGACCGACGAGGGTGAGCTGTTCCTTGCAGGCATACTGACCGGGCTGGGACAGGTCCTTGATCGGCGTCAGCTCATATCCTTCGCCAAAGAGGATATCGAGATGCTCGCGCGTCAGATGAATATGACGATTCGAGATCCCGATGGGGATCGGCAGGTCCTGCGGCACAGGCGTTGCCGCCGAGTCCATCGCGGACATATCCGAAACGATCTGCGTTACGATCTTTGTGATCTCATCAACCGAGTATGACATAGGGGTTTCTCTTTTCTGATGTAAACTTTTGTTTGAAAATTCTCAAAAAATATGAGAGAAAAACGATTTTTCCGGCACGAAGGCATCACAGACCTGCGTCATGCCCTCGGGGCGAAAAAGCCGTTCGGCTCTCCGGAAAGCGCGTTCGTTTGCGCTTTCCGGAGAGGAGCGGAAAGAACCGATCAGCCGAGTTTCGGAAGAAGAAATTCAACGTCCGAATGGGGTCTGGGAATGACGTGCGTGGCGATGACTTCACCGAGTCTGCCTGCCGCGGCGCCACCGGCTTCCACAGCGGCCTTGACGGCTCCGACGTCACCGCGGACCATGACGGACACAAGTCCGCTGCCGATCTTTTCGGATCCGATGAGCTTCACGTTCGCTGCCTTGACCATAGCATCCGCCGCCTCGATCGCTGCGACAAGACCTCTGGTTTCAACCATACCGAGTGCTTCCATTTTGTTTCCTCCTGTAAAAATTTTTATATGAATTTTTGCTGTACCTTATTTCTCCGGGCGCAGCCCGGAAGATCCGGGCCGTCAGTTTCCGTCCGTAAGAAGGAATTTCATGATCTGAGGGTGCGGCCGGGCGATGACCTCGCAGAGCTTGACCGAGCCGACGGCTGCCGCGGCGATCCTGCCGGCTTCCGCCGCGGCGGTGACGTCCGATACCGAACCGGTCACCACCACCGTGACGAGCCTGCCGCCGAGCCTTTTTTCCACGTGGATGAGACGGACGTTTGCCGCCTTGACCATCGCGTCCAGCCCGACGATCGCCGTGACCATTGCCTGCACTTCCAAGAGAGCGATCGCGTCATATCCCGCGCTTCCCTGCTGATTTGCAACGGCCATACGCTTCTTTCGATTATTTCAGTTTCGGAAGAAGGCACTCCACGTCGTCGTGAGGAGCCGGGATCACGTGCGTTGCGATGACTTCGCCGAGTCTGCCGGCAGCGGCGCCGCCTGCTTCGACAGCCGATTTGACCGCTCCGACGTCACCGCGGACCATGACGGACACAAGTCCGCTGCCGATCTTTTCGGAGCCGATGAGCTGAACGTTTGCTGCCTTGACCATGGCATCCGCCGCTTCGATGGCGGCGACAAGGCCTCTGGTTTCTACCATACCGAGTGCGAGTTTCATAATTGTTTCTCCTTATGAAATAAATTTATTTTGTTTGTTCGTTCTGTTCCGGGGCGGCATCCGGGCCGGGGATATCCGGGGGATACTTCGCCGGGGTGCGGAGTTTATCTCTGCCGAGCGCCGAGAGATGAGCGAACCATTCGACGCCGGGATCGAGACCTGTATTGATCTTGGAGGTGATGAAAAGCTCACGCTCCTGCGCGACGCGGACGCCCGCGTCATGCGCCGCCTGCACGGCGGCGGGATCTCCCTCAAATTTGACGATCATCACGAGAGGAACTCTGCACTGATCGGCATTTGCGGGTTTGTTCCGGTCAATGGCGACGACTTCCACGTCCGCCGCTTTCGCGACCGCGTCGGCAACGACGATCGCCGTTGCAAAGCCGTATACCTCGATCATACCGAGCGCTGCCATAGACGTTCTCTCTTTCTTTCGGAATTATTTCGCGATATAGCAGATCTTGATGCCCTTCTGCGCAACGTTGGTCTGCATCGCTTCGTTCATTTCTTCAAGCGGGAAGGAATGGGTGATGAGATCCTCGATCGGAATGTTCATCTCGCGGCACTGCTTGAGGAACGCCATCGTCTTGGGATAGTCCTCGGCGGAGTAATCCCACGAGCCGACGATCGTGATCTCTTTGTTACACATAGCGAGATGCGGATTGATGGAATACTCGCCGTTGTTGACGAAGAAGCCCATCTCGCACATTCCGCCGCCGCGGCGGATGTAGCTGTAAATATCGGCGGCAGCGGCAGGTGCGCCGGTGCACTGATATGCGAAATCGACGCCGACGCCGTTGGCGACCGCTTTGACCTTGGCAACGCGCTTTTCGAGGGTGTCCTCATCCGGGCGGCGGAAGCAGATCGTGGTCTTGGCGCCGAGCTTTTCGGCGACCTTCAGACGGTCCTCGTTTCCGTCGATCGCGATGATATGGTTGACGCCGGCGGCGCGGAGAACGGCGAGCATCGTCAGCCCGACGGGGCCGCAGCCCTGCAGGAGGACCTTCGAGCCGAAGTTGATCAGCCCGGTGCTCTGCCCGCGCTCGAGCGCGTGGACGCAGACGGTGGCGAGTTCGAGAAGCATTCTCTGCTTGAGATCGAGATCGTTGACCTGAAAATAGGTCGTTCCCTCGCCGCGGATCAGCATATAGTCGGCAAACCAGCCGTTGACGCGGTTGCCCTCGGCGGTGCCGCGCTTATCGCCGATCAGACCGAACACGCCCTGATTGTCGCAGAGGTTGGTGCGGCCGGGGACCATACGGCAGACGTAGCAGTCGCCGCAGCTGATGACCGAGGTGACGATCTTGTCGCCGACCTTCAGCGGCTTTCCGGCGGTATCGCATTTGACGTTCTTGCCGAGGTAGACGACCTCGCCGGTACCTTCGTGTCCGAGGACGACCGGGATCAGCCCGAAGGGATCCATGCGCCATTCGTGCACGTCGGTTCCGCAGACGCCCGCGCCTTCGACCTTGACGAGAATATCGTCGTCGGTCAGTTCGGGGATCGGGATCTCCTTGACTTCAAATTTCTGTTTGTCGGTCAGCATCGCCACGTGCGCGGTCTTGGGCAGAGTCGCGGGATAGACCGCGGACTGCGGCGCGGAGGTCGCGCCCATGCCGGCAAGGACCTGACGGACGATCTTTTCGACTTGTGCGGAAGAAAGTTCCATTTTTCTGTCCTTTCTTATATAATGCGGAAATGATCGGTCATCACACAGCGGCGAAGTCTTGTGAAACTCTTCGCGGAGGTGATGCCCTCGCCGGTCGGCCCGGCGATGGTAAAGGTGGTATGCCCTTCTCCGCCGAAGCCGATACCGGCGTAGGAAGGAGCGTTCTTGACGAAGATCGTGGTCTCGACCGCCTTCGCGAAGCGCGAGAGGTTGTCGATATTTTTCGAGTGCATATGCGCCGAATGGCGGTTGCCGTGTTCGGCCTTGCAGGCAAGCTCGATCGCCTCGTCGATATTCTTCACGCGGACGATGCCGAGGATCGGCATCATCAGTTCGGTCTGAATGAAGGTATGCTCAAAGGGGACCTCGGCGATCGCGCAGCGGATCTCCGGCCCGACGTGCATTCCGATCATTTCGAGAATGACGCGGCAGTCCCGCCCGACGCAGTCGCGGTTGACCATCTTTTTGACCGCGCCGGTCTTGGGATCGGTCTTTTCCACGACGACGATCTTCGCAAGCGCGTCCGCCTGCTCGCGGGTGAGCATCACGCAGCCGTTTTTGAGCATTCCGGAGATCAGCCGATCCGCGACGTTCTCGAAAACGAACACTTCTTTTTCGGCGATGCAGGGGAGGTTGTTATCGAAGGTGCATCCGTCGATGATGTCCTTCGCCGCCTTTTCGATATCGGCGGTATCGTCCACGATGACGGGGGGATTGCCGGCACCCGCTCCGATCGCTTTTTTGCCGGAGGAAAGAACGGCGCGGACGACGCCGGGGCCGCCGGTGCAGACGAGGAGACGGATGGCGGGATGTTTATACATGACGTCGGCGGTCGCAAGCGTCGGCTTGATGACCGAGGCGACGAGCACCTTCGGGCCGCCGGCGGCGTAGACCGCGCGGTTGACGAGATCGACCGCGTAGTTGGACGTGGCGATCGCGCCGGGGTGGGGATTGAAGACGACGCCGTTTCCGGCGGCGATCATTCCCATGGAATTACAGATCACGGTTTCGGAAGGGTTGGTGGACGGGGTGATCGCGCCGACGACGCCGAACGGCGCGCGCTCGGTCAGCGTCAGACCGCAGTCACCGGTCTTTGCCTCGGCGACGATGTCCTCGGTGCCGGGCGTTTTGTCCGCGACGAGGATGTGCTTGGCGGTCTTATGCTCGACGCGCCCCATCTTCGTTTCCGCGACGCCGAGCTCCGCCATAATATGCGCTTCGGCGCGGCAGTAGGAACGGATCGAGGAGATGATCTTCTCCCTCTCGGCGACGCTCATCGAGCGGATGGCGGCGTATCCGGCGCTTGCCGCCTCGATCGCCTCTTCCATCGTTTCGTAGACGCCGATCAGTTTTCTGCCGTGAAACTGAGAGCCGCTCCAGTTGCGGTCTCCGGCAGGGCCCTGCCCGTTTACCTCGGAAAGTACCTTCGCAACGACTTCCGCGATCTTCGCTTCTGTCCAGTTGATAGCCATTTCGGATATCCTTTCTTTGTGAAAACTTATTTACCGAGGGCGGCGAGAACGCGCTTGGTGATCTCGGCGACCATCGCGTCATCCGAAACCTTCTGCGCCTCTTCGTGGGACTTGCAGTGGCAGTTTGCCGTACCGAGATTCGGGCACTTCTGGCATCCGGGATGCTTTCCGGGCAGTCCCATCTTCTTGCGCAGTTCCATCAGCTTGATGAGCTGGTCGCAGGGGATCTCCTCGATATTGGCGTTGACGCCGACGCCGATCTGGCGGGCGTACAGGTTGATCTTTGCGTTGAATTCGACCTCTTCCATCGTAAAGCAGGCGCGCGTCAGGGTATTGCCGACGGTCAGAGCGCCGTGGTTTTTCAGCAGGAAGGCGTCGTGATTCTGAATATAGGGCATCAGCGAATCGGGGATCTCCATCGTAGAGGGAGTTCCGTAATCGCAGGTGGGAACGGCGCCGATCGTCAGGATCGCTTCGGGAAGGATGTACTGATCGAGCGGAACGCCGGCGACGGTAAACGCGGTCGCGACCGGGGGATGCGCGTGAACGACGGCGTTGACGTCCGGTCTTTCTTTATAAACGCGCAGATGCATTTTGATTTCGGAGGAGGGATTGAGACGGCCTTCGAGCTTTCTTCCCTCGCCGTCGATCTTGATGATCATATCCGGCGTCATATAGCCTTTGGAAACGCCGGTCGGAGTGCAGTAGAATTCGTTCGGACCGACTTTGACCGAAATGTTGCCGTCGTTGGCGGCGACAAAGCCGTGGTCGTAGATGCGCTTGCCGATGTCTACGATCTCTTTCTTGATTTCATACGGAGACTGTGCCATTTTCATTTATCCTTTCTTTATTTGACAAGGTCGGCGGTATCTTTGGCGATCATATATTCCTCGTCGGTCGGGATCATATAGACCTTGACCTTCGAGCCGTCCTTCGAGAGGACGTTCGGCTCGCCGCGGCGGAAGTTTGCGTTCTTCTCTTTGTCGAATTCGATACCGAGATATTCCATATCCGAGGCGACAAGCTCGCGCATCCTCGCGTCGTTTTCGCCCATTCCGGCGGTAAAGACCAGAACGTCGATGCCGTTCATCTCGGCAACGTAGCCGCCGATGATCTTCTTCGCGTTGTGAACGAGGATATCCATCGCGAGCTTCGCGCGGTGATTTCCTTCGTCCGCCGCCGCCCAGACGTCTCTGGCATCCGAGGATACGCCGGAAACGCCGAGAAGCCCGGAGTGCTTGTTCATTTCGTTATTGATCTCTTCCGCACTCATGCCCGACTGCTCGATCATATAGGGGATGATGGAGGGATCGATCGAGCCGCAGCGAGTCCCCATCGGGATGCCTTCCTGCGGCGTGAAGCCCATCGAGGTATCGACGGCTTTGCCGTACTTGACCGCCGAGATGGAGGAGCCGGAACCGATATGGCAGGTGACGATCTTCAGCTCTTCGATCGGCTTGCCGGCAAGCTTTGCCGCCTCTGCGGCGACGTAGCGATGCGAGGTGCCGTGGAAACCGTAACGGCGGACGCCGTACTTCTCATACCATTCGTAAGGAAGCGCGTAGATATAGGCGTCTTCCTCCAGGGTGCTGTAAAACGAGGTGTCAAACACGCCCACCATCGGGGTATCCGGCATCAGGCGCTTGCAGGCGGCGACGCCCTTGAGGGCGGGAGGACCGTGCAGCGGGTTGATCGGAACGATGGATTCGATATAGGCGATCTCGTCCTCGCCGAGCAGGCAGGACTTGGTGAGCTTGCCGCCGTGCGCGAAACGGTGACCGACCGCGGTGATCTCATCGGTGCTTGCGATGACGCCGAGCTCCGGATCGGTGAGCAGTTTCAGAACGAGAGCAATCGCTTCGTTGTGGGTGGGCATCGGGTAATCCGCCGAATAATTCGGCTTGCCCGGCCGCTTGTGGGTGATGGCGCCGGTAAGGCCGATCTTTTCGCACAGACCTTTGGCAAGGACAGCGCCTGTGTCCATGTCAAAAAGCTGGTACTTCAAAGAAGAACTTCCGGCATTGACAACGAGAATTTTCATGTGTTTCCTCCATGAGAATTGAATTACAAAGTGAAAATCAAATCTGTTTCGGGCAGACTTTTCCGGGGCGCCCGAAAAACAATCTTTTCCGATTGCAATTATATCAAAAAATAACACCCTTTTCAAGGTGTTTGCTTAAACTTTTTCTTTTTCCGCTTTATGCCCAAAAATCGAGGCGAGAGGAGGGAGCAAGCCTCTGTGCAATTTGACGAAAAAACGAGGAAAATTTTCGTGGAATACGACCAAACGAACAAAAAAGCGCCCTCCGGTCGGAAAAGCGCTCGACGGGGCGGGCGAAAAGAGCCGGAGGAACGGTCGGAGAAAAAGCGTTATAATTATGGATGAAAAAAGAGGAAAAGAGACTCAGAGCCGCTTCGTGAAATCCTCGAAAACGGCGTAGGCGACCTCAGTGCCGAGATCGTCCGAGACGCGGACGGAATAGACCGAGATCGTCTTTCCCCGGCGGATCGGCGAAGCTTCGGCGATGAGCCGGCTTCCTTTGGCGACCGAAAGATAATGGATGGTGCCGGTCAGGGAGACCGACGCCTCCTTGTCGTTTTCGCAATTGGCGGCGACGGCGACGGCAAAATCGGCGAGTGTGTAGATCGCGCCGCCCATCACCGTTCCGATCTGATTGAGATGCTGCGGACCGATCGTAAAGGCGCAGCGCGCGGTATGGTCGCCGACCTGCTCGATCTCGATGCCGGTCTGCCCGACGGCAAACCGATCTCCGGAAAATCTTGCGGTCGCCTCTTCTTTGCTGATCATATGGATTCTTCCTTTCGTCATTCGATCTCCTTGTTCATTATAACGCTTTTTCGGGATTTGTCAAGCCCCAATTTCGTCGCTTTGCTCCATCCGAAGTTTCCCGAAAAGGCTTGACAAGGCTTTCGCCGATATGGTATAATAGATGGAGAAAACGCGGCGCCGATCGGGAAGATCCGTCCTTCTTTCCGCAAGAAAAAGAGAAAAAGAAGAGATCTCCGGCAGGGCGTTTTCGGTAAAAGAATCATCAAAATGTAAATCATTCTTTGCAATAAGGAGAATTTTCTTATGGATAAGATCCTTGTTCTCGATTTCGGCGGGCAGTACGATCAACTGATCGCACGCCGCGTGCGCGATCAGCACGTATACGCCGAAGTCCGCCCCTACAACAAGATCACGCCGCAGCAGATCTCGGCGGAGGGATATACCGGTATCATTTTCACCGGCGGTCCGAACAGCGTTTACGACGAAAAATCGCCGCATTACGATCCCGCCGTCCTCTCGCTCGGCATTCCGGTACTCGGCATCTGCTACGGCGATCAGCTGATGGCGTATATGGCGGGCGGCGAGATCCGCTCCGCGGGGAGCGCGGGAGAATACGGAAAGATCCTGCTGAAGGTCAGCCCTTCCCCGCTGTTTGAAGGTCTGCCGGAGCAGTCGGTCTGCTGGATGAGCCACACCGATTTTATCAGCCGCGTGCCGGAGGGATTTTCGGTGATCGCGACGACCGACAAATGCCCTGCCGCCGCGATGGCAAACGACGAAAAGAAGCTTTACGGCGTTCAGTTCCACCCGGAAGTGACGCATACCGAATACGGCAAACAGATCCTTTCCAATTTCCTCTTCCGCATCTGCGGCTGCAAAGCCGATTGGCGGATGGAGGATTTCATCGAACGGTCGGTGAAAAAATACCGCGAACAGCTCGCCGGCAAACGCGTGCTTTGCGCGCTTTCCGGAGGGGTGGATTCCTCGGTCGCCGCCGTGCTGATGCACCGGGCGATCGGTGAGAACCTGATCTGCGTTTTCGTCGATCACGGACTTCTGCGCAAGGACGAGGGCGACAGCGTGGAGAGGATCTTCCGCGGTCGGTTCGGCATCAAGCTCGTGCGCGTCAACGCAGAGGAGCGTTTTCTCGGCAGGCTCGCCGGAGTGACCGAGCCGGAGCGCAAGCGCCAGATCATCGGAGAAGAATTCATCCGGGTATTCGAGGACGAATCGAAAAAACTCGGCAAACTCGATTATCTCGTTCAGGGGACGATCTACCCCGACGTCATCGAGAGCGGAAAAGGCGACGCTTCGGTGATCAAGAGCCACCACAACGTCGGCGGTCTGCCGGATATTATCGATTTTGAAGGCATTATCGAGCCGCTCCGGGATCTTTTCAAGGACGAGGTGCGCGCGCTGGGCGAAAAACTCGGCATTCCGCACGATCTCGTCTACCGTCAGCCCTTCCCCGGCCCCGGTCT
>CADBPA010000071.1 GCA_902796505.1 uncultured Ruminococcus sp. | reverse complement strand
GTCTTGATGTCGTTGAACTTTTCCAGTCCGATACCGCATTCGTATCCTGCGGCGACCTCACGCACGTCGTCCTTGAAGCGGCGCAGCGAGGAGATCTTATCCTCGAAGATGACTACGCCGTCGCGCACGACGCGGATCTGCGACTGTCTTGTGACCTTGCCGTCCTGCACGTAGGAGCCGGCGATCGTTCCGACGTTCGGAACGTGGATGCACTGGCGCACCTCGGCGTGGCCGAGAAGATTCTCTTTGTAGGTCGGAGCGCGCAGACCTTTCATCGCCGCCTCGATCTCGTCGATGATCTCGTAGATGATGCGGTGCGTGCGGATGTCCACCTTGTTGCGCTCCGCCGAATCGAGGGCGTTCTTATCCGGGCGGACGTTGAAGCCGACGATGATCGCGTTGGACGCCGCCGCCAGCATGACGTCGGACTCGGTGATGCCGCCGACCGCGCTGTGGATGACGTTGACCTTGACTTCCTCGCCGGAGAGCTTGACGAGCGACGCCTTGACGGCTTCGGCAGAACCCGCGACGTCGGCTTTGACGATGATGTTCAGCGTCTTGACGCCCTCGGAGATCTGCGAGAAGAGTTCGTCGAGGTTGACGCGCGCGTTGGCGTTCAGGGTCTCCTGACGCGCCTTTTCCCGGCGATCCTCGGCAAGGCTCTTCGCCATCTTTTCATCCTCGACGGCGTTCAGCTCGTCGCCCGCCTGCGGCACGACGTCGAGACCGACGATCTCGACCGGCACCGAAGGCCCGGCTTCCTTGATCTTCTTGCCCTTGTCGTCGATCATCACACGCACGCGGCCGACCGCGTCGCCGACGATCACGTAATCTCCCTGATGGAGCGTTCCGTTCTGGACGAGAACGGTGGCGACCGGACCTCTGCCGCGGTCGAGCTTCGACTCGATCACGAGGCCTTTGGCGCGGCGCTTCGGATTGGCTTTCAGTTCCTTGACCTCGGCGACCAGCAGAACGCTTTCGAGCAGGTCGGAAAGTCCCATTCCGGTCAGCGCCGAGACGGGCACGCAGATGACGTCGCCGCCCCACGCTTCGGGGACGAGCTCGTACTGCGTCAGCTGATTGAGAACGTTATCGGGATTGGCGTGCGGCTTATCCATCTTGTTGATGGCGACGATGATGTCGATGCCCGCCGCCTTCGCGTGGTTGATCGCCTCGACCGTCTGGGGCATGACGCCGTCGTCCGCCGCGACGACCAGAATGGCGATATCGGTGGACTGTGCGCCGCGCATACGCATCGCGGTGAAGGCTTCGTGGCCGGGGGTGTCGAGGAAGGTGATGTCCTTGCCGTTCACCTGCACGCGGTAGGCGCCGATCGCCTGCGTGATGCCGCCCGCCTCGCCTTTGGTGACGTTCGTGTGGCGGATCGCGTCGAGGATGGAGGTCTTACCGTGGTCCACGTGTCCCATGACGCAGACGACCGGGGCGCGTTCGACAAGGCTTTCCTCGTCGTCCTCCGCCTCGTTGAAGAGGCGCTCCTCCTTGGTGATGACGACCTCGCGGGTGACCTTCGCGCCGAACTCGTCGGCGATCAGCTCCGCCGTTGCAAAATCGACGACGTCGTTGACCGTCTTCATCTCGCCCATCATCATCAGCCGCTTGACGACCTCGCCGGAGCTCTTCTTCAGCCGCATGGCAAGCTCGCCGACGGTGATCTCGTCGGGAACGGTGATCTCCAGCTGCTTCTGTCTCGCCTTTTCGGCTTCGATGCGCTTCATGCGCTCCTGCGCCGCGCGCTCCTTGTCCTTCTTCTGATTCTGACCTTTGTTGTCCTGCTTTTTGAGCTTCTGTTTATTCGGCGCGGCCTTGCGGTCGGTGCCGTTGACGATCGCAAAATAGCGGTCGTTGAAATGGTCGTCGTAACGGGAGAGGTTGACGTCCGAGGTGCGCATATCCACCACGCGGGTCTTCGGCGCGACGTCGGAGGTGTATTCGCCGTTTAGATTCACGCCGCCCTTGGCGCGGCTGGCGTCCACCGACGGAGTGATGGTCTTGAACTGCTGCTTCTGCTTTTTCTCCTCTTTCTTCGGAGGCTTCGGCGCCTCCGGCGCCTTCTTGACCTGCTGCTCCTGCGCCTGCTTCTTGGCGATCTCCGCCTGCTTCTGCTTTTCGAGCGCGGTGAGCTGAGGGGGCTGTTCGGGGCGTTTGAGCTCGGTCTGCTGCGGTCTTGCCGGCTGTGCCGTTTGCGCCGTCTGCGGCTTTGCGGCGGTCTGTCCGGGCTTTTGCAGCCCTGCCGCCTGCGGTCTCTGCGCCGCCGGCGCCGCCGGCTTGCCGTCGGCAGGTCTTTGCGGCTGGCTTCCCGGCTTGCGCAGTCCCTGCGCCGCGCGGTTCATCTCGGCGCGGCGCTTGGCGAAGGGATCGTCCTGAGGCGCTGCGCGGTACTGGCTGTGCCGCTCGGTCGGAGCGGGCTTTGCCTTGCGCGGCTCCGCCTGCCGGTTGTCCGCCGGCTTTGCCTCCGGCGTCCGACGGGGCTCGGGCTTGCGCTCGCCGCCCTTCTGTTCGGGCGTGCGCGGACGCAGATCCTTCTGCTCCTTCGCGTCCTTCTGCGCTCTCGCGTCGCGCGCCGGCGCGCTCGGTTTATGTTCGGCGGGAACGCCGTCCGGCGTGAAGCTGAAGGTCGCTCCGACCGCCGGGGCGGGCGAGGGCTTCGGCTTTTCGGCTTCGGCGGCTTTCTCCGCCTTCGGCTTTTCCTCTTTTTTCGGTTTTTCGGAGATCAGCGCCGTCTTGCCGTCGAGATAATCGTTGAGATTCTTGATCTGATGCTTCTTCATCAGCGATTCCATCAGGATCTCGAACTCGGCTGCCTCGGCGTTTCCTCCGTTCTTTTTCTCAATACCCGTTTCATGAAACGCGTCGATGATATCCTTCGGCTTCATGTTCAGGTCTTTGGAGATCTGTGCGATCTTGATTGCTTGAGCCATATTTCTGTCGTCGTCCCTTGCGGGAACTTCCTTTCTCTTATTCTTCGGAAACTGCGAGGCGGATCTCTTCGGCAAATCCTTCGTCCGTCACCGCAACGCAGGCGGGCGGGGAAGTCCTGCCGATCAGCCGTCCGAGCGCCTCCATCTCCATCGGCAGCGACACCGCCGGGATCTCATAGAAGGCCGCTTTGGTGAAAAGCTTCTTGTGCGTTCCGCCCGATACGTCCGAGCAGACGCAGATGAGTTTCGGTTTTCTCCCGTCCGACTGCGCCATCGCTTTGCAGACGGGCTCGGTACCGATCAGAAGTTTTCCGGCACGCATCGCAAATCCGAGCATACCGCAGAGCCGTCGTGTATTACTGTTTTCCAAGTAGTTCCTCTTCCAATCTTATATAGACTTCGTCGGGGATCCTGCAATCGAGCGCCGCTTCGAGCCTGCGGGCTTTGCGCGCCTTTTTCAGGCATTCGGCGTTGTGGCAGAGATAGGCGCCGCGGCCGTTGCACCGCCCGGTCAGGTCGAGTCTGATCTCTCCCTCCGGCGTTTTCAGAACGCGGATCAGCGTCCCCTTCGGAAAGTGTTCTCCGCAGCCGGAGCATTTGCGCATCGGCTGTTTCTTTTCTTTCAGCATATTCATGAAGTTACGCTTTGATGTCGATCTTGCAGCCGGTCAGCCGGGCGACGAGCTTGGCGTTCTGTCCCTCCTTGCCGATCGCCAGCGAAAGCTGGTCGAGCGAGACGGTCACCTTGCAGGAACGCTCGCCCTCCATCTCGACCGACAGCACCTTCGCCGGAGCGAGCGCCGCCGCGACGTAGGTCGGCAGGTCATCGCTGTAGGGAATGACGTCGATCTTCTCGTTTCCGATCTCGGCGAGGATCGGCTCGATGCGCTGTCCGCTCTTACCGATGCAGGAACCGACCGCGTCCACGTTCTCGTCGCGCGACAGAACGGCGAGCTTTGTGCGGCTGCCCGCCTCGCGGGCGACGCCCTTGATCACAACGGTGCCGTCCTGAATCTCCGGGATCTCCATCTCGAAGAGGCGCTTGATGAAATTTGGGTGGGTGCGCGAAAGCTCGACCGGCGGGCCGTAGCTGACGTCGCCCTTGACCTCGCTGACGTAGACCTTCAGCAGATCGCCGACGTCATGCTTTTCGCCGGGGATCTGGTCGTCCTTGCGCAGGGTGGCGTATCCGTACCCCTCGCCCATATCGAGGATCAGGTTGTCGGTCACCGGATCGACCTTGTAAACGCGCGCGGTGATGATCTCTTCCTTCTTATTATGGTACTCGCGCGTCTGACGCTCGCGCTCGGCGTCGCGCACCGCCTGAATGATCATCTGCTTTGCCGCCTGCGCGGAAAGACGGCGGAAATTCTTCGTTTTGAGCTCGTTTTCGACCACGCCGCCGAGCTTGTGCCTGCGGCTGAGCGCCTTCGCGTCGGAAAGCGAGATCTCGCACATCGGATCGACGACCTCGCCGTCCGCAACGACCGTGCGCTGCTGGAAGACGCGGAAGTCCTGCTTTTCGGGATCGAGCTGAACGCGGATCACCGTCGTCTGCCCGACCTCGCGGCGGCAGGCGTTTGCGAGCGCAAGCTCGATCTTTTCGATCATGTAATCTTTCGGGATGCCCTTTTCTTTTTCGAGTAGATCCAGGGCGTTGAAGAAATCTGCATTCATAACTATTATCCTTTATCTCTGTCAAAATTCTGATCCGCCGCCACGCCGTCCCTACCGGGAATTTTGTACTATGACGGTATAGATCTTTGTTTTTTACTGTTTTTCGGTCTCATCGCCGGCGTTTTCCGCCTGCGTCTTCCGTTCATCCTCCCGGATGTCGGCGGCCTCCGCCGCGTCGTCGTAGAGCGTATGGATCTTCGAGATCTCCTCGGCGGAAAGTACCGTGAGGACGCCGCCCTCCTCGATCGTCAGCCGCTCGCCGTCGTAGTCCGCGAGCCTGCCGGAAAAGGACTTCTTTCCGTCCTTGGCGGTATAGAGCTTTGCCTCGACCGGCTGACCGATCGACAGGCGGATATGCTCTTTGGTGCGCAGTTCGCGCTCAAGCCCCGGCGAGGAAACTTCAAGATAGTAGAATCCTTCGATCGGATCTTTCTCGTCGAGCAGAGGATCGATCGCGCGGTGGACCTTCTCGCAGTCCTCGATGCCGATGCCGCTGTCCGAATCGATCGTGATCTCCAGATGGTAGTCCGCGCCGATCTTACCGAAGGTGATATCCCAGATCCGGTAACCCAGCTCTTCCACCGTCGGCGTAATGATCTCCCGGACGGTCTCACTGATGCTTTTTTTCATATTTTCATCCTTTATATTTGATCGGGCGCTTCTCCGCCTGCCGCGCGGAGCCTCCGGAGCAGGGAAGCACCCTTCGCGGCCACTTGGCCGGCGGCGCTTGCCGTCTTCGCGGCGTTTTGCCGGCGGCGCTTTGTTTGCCGGCAGTGCTTTGCTTGCCGGCAGTGCTTTGCTTGCCGTCTTCGCGACGTTTTGCCGGCGGCGCTTGTTTGCCGTCTTCGCGGCGCTTTGCCGGCGGCGCTTTGCTTGCCGTCTTCGCGGCGTTTTGTCGGCAGTGCTTTGTGCTTGTCGTCTTCGCGGCGCTTTGCGCCTTCCGCGCGGATCTCCCCGGTGGGGAAGCACCGTCCGCCTCTCTCGGCTTTGGTTTGCGCCTCTTTTTCGGCGCGCCTTGCCCATTCATGAAATGAAGAGTGGCCCGCAGGTCACTCTTCATCCTTCCTTATTCTATACTATATTATAG
>CADBPA010000070.1 GCA_902796505.1 uncultured Ruminococcus sp. | reverse complement strand
CGATCTGGATATGAAAAGACTCACCGTCCCGGAGACCGATCTGCTCTACGACATCCTCCTCTCCGGCAACAGTTCGCGCTTCTATCTCGAAATGAGCGAGCGGCGCGGACTCTTTTACGACGTCTCCGGCACGATCGAACGCTACCGCAATATCGGCTCGTTCTGCTTCTTTTTTGAAGTCAAGGAGCGGGATCTCCTCCTCGCGGTCGATCTCGCCGTCCGCCTGCTTGCGGAATGCAAAGAGGAGCTTCTGCGCCCGGAGGACCTGATGAAGGCCGGCTACGTGGACAACGCCTATACCCTCTACGACGACGCGCGCGAGTTCAACTTTTCCTACGCCTACGATAACCATATCTGCGGCGCGGACTACCGCACGGTCGAGGATCGCGTCAAAGCCTACGACGCCGTCACCCCCGAACGCGTCCGCGAGGTGGCGCGGATCGTCTTCCGCCCGGAAAACCTTGTGATGACGATCAAAGGCAATCCGAGAAAGATCAATGTCAAAGCCCTGAAAGAAATCGTAAACCAACTGAATAAAACCGAATAAGTAAATAAAAGTTAGAATTTCCGCTCCGAAAAGCGGTCTGTAAGGAGGAAATATGGACTTCAAGCACATCGACAAAAAGTACAAACCGATCCCGTTCTGGGCGTGGAACGACCGCCTTGTCCCAGAAGAGTCCCGCCGTCAGGTCGCCCTGATGGACGAAGCTTCGGTCGGCGGCTTCTTCATGCACGCGCGCGGCGGACTGCAGACGCCGTATATGGGGGAGGAGTGGTTTAAAAACGTCAAGGTCTCCTGCGGGGAGGCGAAGGCGCGCGGCATGCACCCCTGGGCGTATGACGAGAACGGCTGGCCCTCCGGATTCGGCGACGGCAGAGTCTGCGGTCTCGGCGAGGAGTATCAGCAGAAGGCGCTGCACGTCGAGCGTGCGACCGACGAAAACAAGGATCTGCCGCGCACCGTGCTGATCAAGGACGGCTACCGCTACTTCTATTCGGTCAACGAATTTTACGTCGACGTGCTCGACCGCAAGGTCATCGCGCGCTTCATCGACGAGATCTACCGCACCTACGCCGCGGCGGCAGGCGACCTCTTCGAGGGCTTTTTCACCGACGAGCCGCAGATCATGCGCTCGACCGGTTTCCCCTGGAGTTTCCCCCTGCCCGAAACCTTCCGCGAAAAGTACGGCTACGACCTGATCGGAAGGCTCGACGAGCTCTTCTTCGAGACCGGCGACTATCGGCAGACGCGCGTCGATTTCTGGAAGCTTGTGACCGAACTGTTTTCGGAAAACTATTTTCACCAGATCCGCGAATACTGCGACGGGAACGGCTACGGCTTCACCGGGCATCTGCTCCTTGAGGAAACGCTGCTCTCCCAGCTCGCCTCAAGCGGCGCTTCGATGCCGCATTACGAATATTTCACCATCCCCGGTATGGACTGGCTCGGCCGCCCCATCTTCGATTGCTTCACGCCGAAGGCGCTCGGCTCGGCCGCCGCGCAGGCGGGGCAGAAGCAGGTCCTCTCGGAGACCTTCGCCCTCTGCGGCCACAACGTCTCCCACGGCGATCTGAAGCGCATTTTCGAGTGGCAGCAGGTGCGCGGAGTGAATCTGCTCTGCACCCACCTCGAAGGCTACACCCTGCGCGGCATCCGCAAGCGCGACTATCCGCCGGCGATGTACTATCAGCAGCCGTGGTGGCAGGATATGAAGACCTTCTTCGACGCGACCTCGCGCACCGGGATGCTCCTCGCCGAAGGCGAGATCCGTCCGCAGGCACTGCTCCTGCATCCGCAGACCTCGGCGTGGATCCTCTATAACGGCCTTGAGACCGGCGATCCGAAAGCGACGCGCGAGGCGATCGGCAGATACGACAAAGCCCTCCTGCGGGATATGAAAACGCTGGAGCGCAAGCATATCCTCTACCATCTCGGCGACGAGATCCTCCTCGAGCGGCACGGCCGCGTGGAGGGCAAGACCTTCGTCGTCGGCAAAATGCGCTATACCGACCTGATCCTCCCCGAACGTATCGCCTTCCTGCCCGGCACCGAGCGGCTGATCGAAGAGTTCCGCAAAAACGGCGGCAGGATCGTCACCGCAGAGCAGATCCCGGCAAACCCGGTCTGCGAGGAGAACGCGCTGACCTACACGATGCGCGCCTTCCCCGATTTCAGATTCCATTTCTTCGTCAACTCCACCGATGAGACGGTCGAGGCGAAGATCCCCCTGCGCGCCAAAGTCCTCGACGCCGTGTCCGGAGAACTCCTCCCCTTTTCGGGCAGCCACACCTTCGCGCCGACCGAGAGCCTTCTGCTCATCGAGGACGGCAAAGCCGAGCCTGCTCCTGCGCCCGCGCCGAAAAAACGCCTTCCGCTCTCCGGAGAATGGAAGGTCAAGGCGGCAAGCTTCAATTCGGTCACCCTCGACCGCTGCGACTATTCCTTTGACGGGGAAGAGCAGGGCAGAGACGTCTACGTGCTGGATATTCTGCCGAGGCTCAACCTCTTGCGCCGCCCGGTGCGCCTCTCGGAGACCTTCCGCTTCACGGCGGACGAACTGCCCGAAGGCGATCTCTTCCTCGCGCTGGAAAACCCCGAACGCTTCGAGGTCTCCTGCAACGGCAAAGCCGTCCCGAAAAAGGACTGCGGTTTCTTCCGCGACAGCGCCTTCCGTCTGCTCGACCTGCGCGGTCTCGTCGCCGCCGGCGAAAACGAGATCACCCTGGTCTCCACCGTCTGCCAGAGCGAAAAGACCTTTGCCCATATCGACAAATGCTGGGCGTTCGAGACGATGAAAAACTCGCTCTCCTATGACGAGGAGATCGAGCAGATCTATCTGGTCGGAAACTTCGGCGCGCGCTTCGGAAAAGATGATACGATCGAGGAAATCGACCGGAATGCCTACAGAAGTTTGCATATTCCGCACATCTGCCGGCTTCCTGAACGCGTGGAGATCGAAAAACTCGACTTCAGCGGATTCCCGACTTTCGCGGGCGAGCTGACGCTGGAACGCGAATACGATCTTTCCGATACCGACCGTGAAGTCCTGCTCTTCGGCGAGGGGATCAACTCGATCCACCTCTCGGTGAACGGAAAAGAGGCGGCGCACAGAATGTTCGCGCCCTACACCGCCGACCTCTCGGGCGTCCTTCGCCCCGGCAGAAATACCCTCACCCTCCGCCTGATCGGAAACCTGCGCAATATGCAGGGGCCCTTCCATCTCAAAGAAGGCGAGAGTTATTCGGTCAGCCCGGCAAGCTTCTTCCGCGAGTCGAACGTCTTTGCCCATCCCGAAGGCGCGACCGAGAAAAACCACGATCTTCTCCCCTATTTTGACGACCGCTACTGCTTCGTCCATTATCGGGTAAAAGGATAAGAGAAGAAAAGAATACAAGAGAATACAAAGAAAAAACGAAAAGGCCTCCCGGTGGGGAAGCCTTTTTGTCGTGAAAAATCAAAGTTCGGTCCCGGTGCCGTCCTGCGCGCGGCGGACGGGATTCGGGGCGATCGCCCCGGCGGGAGAAGAGAGTCCTGCGGCAAAGCGCGGCGTCCGGTGGTTCGGCACCGCGCGGCGGACGTCGGCCCGTTCGGAGAAAGACGACGCGGATCAGGCGTTCTCTTCTTCCGGCTTTGCCGAGATATATTTCAGATAGGCGTTGATGAATCCGTCGATCTCGCCGTCCATCACCGCGTCGATGTTTCCGTCCTCGTACCCGGTCCGGGTGTCTTTGGCGAGGGTGTAGGGCATAAATACGTAGGAGCGGATCTGGCTGCCCCATTCGATGTTCGCCTTGTTGCCCTGAATGTCTTCGATGCGGTCGAGCTTTTCGCGCAGCTTGATCTCCATCAGCTTGGCGCGCAGCATCTTCATCGCCGTCTCCTTGTTCTGCAGCTGGCTGCGCTCGGTCTGGCAGCCGACGACGATACCGGTCGGTTTATGCACGATCCGGACGGCGGATTCGGTCTTGTTGATGTGCTGGCCGCCCGCGCCGGAGGATTTGTGGGTGCTGATATCGAGATCCTCGTCGCGGATGACGATCGAGTTGTCGTCCTCAAATTCGGGCATGACCTCCACCGAGGCGAACGAGGTATGCCGCCTGCCGGAGGCGTCGAAGGGAGAGACGCGCACCAGCCGGTGAACGCCGTTTTCGCTCTTCAGATAGCCGTAGGCGTTTTCGCCCTCGATCATGATCGTCGCCGATTTGATCCCGGCCTCGTCTCCGTCGAGCCAGTCCACGAGCTTCACGCGGTAGCCGTGCTTCTCGCCCCAGCGGGTGTAAAGCCGGTAGAGCATCGAAGCCCAGTCCTGCGCCTCGGTCCCGCCTGCGCCGGGGTGGAAGGAGAGGATCGCGTTGTTTTTGTCGTACGGCCCCGAAAGCAGGATCTCGATGCGCTTGCGCTCGGATTCCTTTTCGATATATTCGGTCTCGGCGAGGACCTCCCCGACCGAGTCCTCGTCGTCCGCCTCGCTCGCCATCTCGCAGAGCGTGAGGGTGTCTTCCAGCTTCGCCACCAGCGCCTCGTAGCTTTCGATCTTGTCCTTGAGCTGTTTGATCTGCTGGAGTTTTTTCGAGGACTTCTCGGCGTCGTTCCAGAAATCGGCGACGGTGGTCTCTCTCTCCATATCGGCGACCTGTTCCTTCGCCTCGTCGATGCGGAGCTGATTGCGCAGCTCCTTCACCGCGCCCTCCAGCGCGACGAGCCTTCTTTTTGCGTCTTCAAGCGCAACGATCATAGTCTTTTATCCTTTGCATCTTTTTTCGGTAATTACCCATTCTAATAGAGTATAGCACATTTTTTCGCTCTTGTAAACCCCTGAACGAAAAAATCTTCCCGCTTTGAGAATTTACTTGCGAAAATGCGGTTTCGCCGACGGTCGGAAACGCTTGACTTTTGCGATCGGGATATGCTATAATAGAGACGGAAAACGATCCGAAACCAAGCAAGGGAGATTTCAAATGGAATTGATTCAAAGTTTTTCGGTAGACCATACGCGCATCGTCCCCGGTATTTTCAAGAGCCGGGAGGACAAACTCGGCGAATACACGGTCACGACCTACGATATCCGCCTGAAGCGGCCGAACCGCGAGCCCGTCATCGACGTTGCGGCGATGCATTCGCTCGAACATATCATTGCGACCTATCTGCGCAATGATCCGGTCTGGAAGGATGAGGTCATCTACTGGGGCCCGATGGGCTGCCTGACCGGGTTTTACCTGATCCTCAAGGGCGATCGCGCGCCCGAGGCGCTCTACAAGCTGATCCTTGCGGCGTTCGACTCGGTCGGGGAGACGGAAGAAGTCCCCGGCGCGACCGCGGTCAACTGCGGCTATTACCGGATGCACAATCTTGAGATGGCGAAATGGTACGCGCGGGAGTTCGTCGCTTATCTGGAAGCCAATGCGAAGAGCCGCGATATCTTCGAGTATCCGCGCGCCGAACGGCTTCTGACCGGCGACGGACAGCATTTCTTCGATTCCTGACAAAACAAAGCGCCCCGCTTTTGCGGGGCAAGGAAAAAAGCGCTCCTTTTCGGGAGCGCTTCTCTGTGTGAAAACGGCGGCAGAAACTCCTTTCGGGATCTGCCGCCGCCTTTTTTGCTTTTGCCGGAGAGCGAGGACTTTTAACCGCCGTTTTCTCCGGGCGTATAGACGTCGGTATAGGTCGCGTCGTTGAAGATGACGGTCGCCGTATAGGAATTGCCGGTGACGCTTTGCTCGACCTGCGCCCCGACTTCCTCTACGTGTTCGGGATCGCGCTCGCAGGTAAAGACGGCGATCGCGCTGACCGGTCCGTCGCCCGTGGCGTTCCATTCAAAGACCGGCGCCTGATAGGCGTGTCCGGGCGCCTCGACGATCAGATCCTCGTAGGAGACCTCGTGATAGTCCGCGTCGAAATAGCTTCCGCACCGTTCGCAGTAGTAGTGGGCGCGCATACCGTTTTCCTCGCAGGACGCGGGGATCTCTTCGGCGATCT
>CADBPA010000069.1 GCA_902796505.1 uncultured Ruminococcus sp. | reverse complement strand
TCCTGAAAGGAACCCCGATCACCGTTTCCTACACTCCCTACACCTCCGACTATACCGCGAAAGACGCCTACGGCAAAGACGTTCAGCTGAAGGACGTCCCGCTCACCTACTACGTCTATCCCGTCTCCCGCGTGGACGTGAAAACCTTTGACGTCGACAGCCTTCTCACCGTGATCTACACCGCCGAGAAGAACGAGGATACCATCAAAGAGCTTTACGGCGAGGACGCTCTCGCTTACGCGAAGGCAAAGGCCGCCGAGATCGCCGCGCAGGACACCTTTGGCAAGGCAAACGAAGCAAAGACCGAAGCGCAGGCCGCTTATGACGAAGCCTTCACCGACGTCACCGAAGACGACATCAAAGACAAAACGCACGAAGAACTCGAAGCGGCAGTCACCGCGGCGCAGGCAACGCTTGACGAAAAGACCGCGGCATACAACGCCATCGAGGAAGAGGGCACCGAGAAGGAAGCCGCGAAATCCGAGATGGACAACGCACAGATCGCGCTCAACATCGCGAAGGCTCAGCACGAAGCCTTTGAGGCAAAAGAGGCTCTGACCGAGGCGCAGACCAAAGCGGAAGACGCTGCGAACGCTCTCACCAAGGCGCAGGACGAGCTGACCGCCGCCGTCGAAAAATTCGACGCGGAAAAGCAGAGCAAAGCCGTCGCCGATTACGAAGAGGCTACCCGCAAGTCGCTCCAGGAAGAGCAGACCGACGAGGTCATCGAAAAGGTCTACCAGGCGATCTACAAGGTCATCGGCGCCGTCGCCGTCCAAGACGAGCTGCCGAAGAACGCCGTCAAGAACGAGTACAACGCGCTGATCGACACCTACGAGAACACCTTCTACACCGGCAACACCAAAGACGACAGCTCGGTCTCCAACTACAAGCAGTACGGCGGAGACTTCGACAAGTTCCTGATCGCCGAGACCGGAACGTCCGACGCGAAGGCGGCGAAGGAAGCCGTTCAGAAGCAGGCGGAGGACAACGTCCGCACCACCCTGCGCATCTTCGCTCTTGCAGCCGCTTACAACTGCAAGATCACGTCCAAAGAATTCAACGAGAAATTCAACAAAGTCAACGATAACTCCTACTACCTCACCGAAAGCTACTCCGGCGTGATGTTCACGAAGGAAGCCGCGCGCACCGCGCTTCAGTTCGATAAGCTGATGGGCGTTCTCGCCGCGCACACCGTGGACGAGAATACCGGCATCGTGACCTTCTCGATGGCAGGCTACAGCGTGGAAGCCGCACCCGAAGAGGGAACCGAAACCCCGATCGTGGACGTGGACGGCGAGTAAGCAAAACCGGGCACAGACGGGTACTCCGTCATCGGAAAGGGCGGAAATTCTTCCGCCCTTTTCGTCTATCTTCTTCCGTTTTTCCCGGAAAGGAATCGATATGAAACACGTGGACATCTATACCGACGGCGCCTGCCGCGGCAATCCCGGAAGAGGCGGCTGGGGAGCGATCCTCGTCTACCGCGGGGTGGAAAAAGAACTCTCCGGCGGCGAGCCGATGACGACCAACAACCGCATGGAGCTGCTCGCCGCGATCCGCGCCCTCTCGCTTCTGAAAGAGCCGTGCGAGGTCACGCTGTATTCCGACTCGCGCTATCTTGTGGACGCCTTCCTTCAGGACTGGGTCGGAAGCTGGGAAAAGAGCGGATACAAGAACGGCAAGGTGAAAAATCCCGACCTCTGGAAGGAGCTGATCGCGCTGACGCACCGGCATGAGGTGACCTTCCGCTGGGTGAAGGGACACGCCGGGCATGATTACAACGAGCGCTGCGACGCGCTGGCGACCGCCTTTGCCGACCGTTTTCCCGAACCGCAGACTCCCGCCGTCACACCACAGGAAACCGTATATGAAGAGGAGATCTTATGAAAAAACACAGACCGAACAGGCGCGTTTTCGCGCTGCTGCTTCTCTTTGCGATCGCCGCCGGATGCCTGCTTCCGCTCGCCTCCTGCAAAAGGAAGGAAGAGGCGGCGTTCCACTATCTTTCGGACGATCTTTCGCCCTATATCTCTCTGCCGCGCGAACGCTATCTCGGCCATGAGATCGCGCTCACCGAGCCGGAGATCGACGAGATGGAGATCGACAACAGAATTCTCGCGGCGCAGGCGGCGCACAAAGACGAAACGCCGCTCGCCGGCGGAGCCTACCTGCTCGAACGCACGACCGCGCCGGGCGACGTCGTTTATATCTACTACCGCGGCTACCGGCTGGACGGGGACGGCAGGGAGATCGATCTCTACGCCTCGACCTCCAATTTCGGATCGAGTGACGGCGCCTCGGCGATCAACCAAACGCCCGACGAGGTGGAGATCGGCAGCGGAAAACTGATCCCCGGACTTGAGCTCGGCATGGTCGGCAAAAATCCGAAGGACTATGCGAAGTTCTCCCCGAAGGAGCGCGGCGCCGTCGAAGAAGGCGACGTCCTGTACGCGACCTACAACTACGTGACCACCGAGGACGGCGGTCAGCTCTATCAGAATATCACCGAGCGCATCGACCTTGCGCGCGAGGATCTCGACGAGGTCTACGGCGAGGGCTTCCGCGACGCGCTGATCGGACGAAGCATCGGCGTGACCTTCTCCTTTGACGAAAATCTTCGACTCGGCAAGGACGAGCGCCGCTACACCTCGTTCAAGGTCAATTTCGTCACGCGCGACGCGAGCGGACTTGCGCCGCTGGTCGTGGAGGGGCGTTTCCCGACCGACTATCAGGACGAATCGCTCGCCGGGCTGAAAGTCTTTTTCGAGATCTATATTCAGAAGACCGTCGCCTACTCCGCCCCGGCGGTGGACGAGACCTTCATCCGGGAAACGCTCGGACTGACCGAGGAGGATCTCTCGGCGTATGAAGGGGATACGGTCGAAAAATACCGCGCCTACCTGCGCGCCGAGCTGGAAGAGGAGCGCACCGACCGCATCGTGATCGCGGCGCAGGAGAAGATGTGGGCGTACCTCAAGGACGTCGCCGAGATCAAGGGCTATCCGCAGAAGGAAGTCGACCGCATCTATCATCAGAACCGAAACTCCATCCTCTCGACCTTCCAGCAGAATTACACGACGACCTACGCCTCGGTGGACGAGTTTGCGCGCGCCTACTACGGGCTCGAAGAAGGGACCGACTGGGAGGCGTATCTTCTCACGCAGGTCAAAGACGAGATCAAGGAACGGCTGATCGAATATACCCTGATGCGCGCCGAAGATCTCATTCCGACCGACGCCGAGGTGAAGGAACACTACGACAGCATTCTCTCAGACCTGACCGATTACTACTGCGGCCTTTGGGGGATCTCGCGCGAAAAGTACGAGACCGAGGAGGAATACGAGCGCGCACGCGCCGGCGCAAAGCAGGAGATCCTCGATTACTACACCGAGGAATATTTCACCGAAGGCGCCTACTACGAATATATCGCCTTCCATATGCTCCGCCTGTTCTCGATCAAGGTGAACGGCGAGGCGTTCACGGTTCCCGAAGAAAAATAAAATTCCCTATTATAAATATAAAGGAAGAAAATCATCATGCAAAACATTCCGAGATCCGAATATCCGAGAAGAGAGCTGATCCGCCCGGAATGGGAAAACCTGAACGGCGAGTGGGAATTCGCCCTCGACGCCACAGGCGAGCTGTCCGACGGGCAGATCCTCTCCGAAAACCCCCTGCCCCGCAGGATCACCCTTCCCTTCTGCCCCGAAAGCCGGCTTTCCGGCATCGGCGAGACCGATTTCATCAAGCACGTCTGCTACCGCCGCGCGATCCGCATTCCGTCGGAATGGGAAGGCCGCAGGATCCTTCTGCATATCGGCGCCTGCGACTATGAGACGAAAATTTATCTCAACGGCAGCCTCGTCGGATCGCACAAGGGCGGCTATACCCCCATCACCGCCGATCTGACCGACGCGCTGATCCCCGGCGACAATATCCTTGAGATTTCCGCATGGGACGACGTCTGCGACTACCGTCAGGCCTCCGGCAAACAGTCCCGCAAGAAGGAGTCCCACGGCTGCTTCTACACCCGGACGACCGGCATCTGGCAGACCGTCTGGATGGAGCCGGTCTCCGACCTGCATATCGCCTCCTACGCGGTGGACTGCGATATCGAAAACGCGATCGTCAGCCTCTCGGTGAAGATCCCCGGCGGTGCGGAGGGAAAGAAACTGACCGCCGAGGTGTACTATGACGGGAGGCCGGTCGGCGTAGGACAGACCGCGATCGCCTCCGGCGCGCAGGAGCTTTCGGTCGCGCTCTCAGAAAAGCATCTCTGGGAAGCCGGCTGCGGCAGGCTTTACGACCTGACGATGCGGATCGAGGACGATACGACCGTCTACGACGAGGTCGAGGGCTATTTCGGACTGCGCACCGTCCGCCTGCAGAAGGACGGCTTCTATCTCAACGGCGAAAAGCTCTTCCTGCGCACGGTGCTGGATCAGGGCTTCTACCCCGACGGCATCTATACCGCGCCGAGCGACGACGCGCTGCGCGAGGACGTCGAAAAATCGATGGCGCTCGGCTTCAACGGCGCGCGCCTGCATCAGAAGGTCTTTGAACCCGGCTTTCTGTATCACGCCGACAAGCTCGGTTATCTGCTCTTCGGCGAGGCGGGAAACTGGGGGCTTGACCACACAAATGCAAACAATATTTATCATTTTCTGCCCGAATGGCTCGAAGAAGTCGAGCGCGACCGGATGCATCCCTCGATCATCGGCTGGTGTCCCTTCAACGAAACGTGGGACATCGAGGGCAGACGTCAGTCGAACGAGCTGCTCGATACCGTCTACACCGTCACCAAGGCGATCGACCGCACACGGCCGGTCGTCGCCAACAGCGGCTCCTATCCCTCGCAAAGCGACGTCAACGATATTCACGACTACGAGCAGGATCCCGAAAAGTTCAAGGAGACCTTCGCCCATCTGCCTGCCGAGGTGCGCTGCCAGCTCTGGCGCAAGGACGCCGCGCGGCAGAAATACGATCCCTCCCTTCCCCTTTTCGTCAGCGAATACGGCGGCATCGGCTGGTCGATCGGCGAGAACGGCTGGGGCTACGGCAAATCGGTCGGCAGTCCGGAAGAATTTCTCGCGCGGCTCGAAGGGCTGACTGACGTGATCCTCTCGGTTCCGGAGGCATTCGGCTTCTGCTATACTCAGCTTTACGACGTCGAGCAGGAACAGAACGGACTTCTGACCTACGACCGGAAATTTAAATTCCCGCCGGAGCAGATCGCGCGCATCCTGAAAAAACCGCGTACCGTCTGATAAAGCGGAATTTTCCGAATTTTAAAAAAATTCATAATTCATCGAAAATTTCTTCATAATTTTGTCACAATATTAAGGTAAAATAGTATTATCAAAAGACAGAATCGAGGTATGGACACAATATGAAAAGAAAGTCTCTGTGGATTCTCTGTATCACCCTTCTTTGCGCCTGCACGCTGCTGTTCAGCTCCTGCTCGCAGATCCTCGGACTCGGATCGGGTGCCGAGACGAGCAACGCCGTCACGCGCGAGGAGCTGGAAGCCGCGCTGAAGGACGCAAGCCTGACCGGCGGCACCATCGTCGGCGGCGACACCTATCAGGTGACCGTCAACAGCACCGGAAACGAATCGCTGATGGGAGCGAGCAAATCTCTGCTCTCGGTCGTCAGCGTCGTCTGCGGATTTGAAAAGAACGTCTATTATTGGGGCGGCGGCAAGGGAACGCAAAGTTACAACGCGGCAGGCGCCGGCGTCATCTTCAAGCTCGACAAGGAGCATGGAAACGCCTTTGTTCTGACCAATTATCACGTGGTTTACGATTCCTCCTCCAACACGCAGAACCACATCAGTAATTCGATCAATCTCTACCTTTACGGACAGGAGAGCGCGAAATACGCCATTCCGGCGACCTACGTCGGCGGCTCGATGAGCTACGATCTCGCGGTGCTGAAGATCAGCGGAAGCGCGGTCCTCGCCGAGAGCGCGGCGGTCGAAGCCACCTTCGCCGATTCCAACGACGTCTCTGTCCTGCAGACGGCGATCGCGGTCGGTAACCCCGAAGCGCGCGGCATCTCCATCACCGTCGGCTACGTGAACGTGGACAGCGAGTATATCACCCTGACGGCGGCGGACGACGTCTCGACGGTCAGCCTGCGCGTCATGCGTATCGACGCGGCGGTCAACGGCGGCAACTCCGGCGGCGGCCTCTTCGACGCCGAGGGCAATCTGATCGGCATCGTCAACGCGAAGATGTCCTCGAGCAGCGTGGACAACATCGGCTACGCCATCCCGTCGAACATCGCCAAATATATCGCGCAGAACATCATCGACTACTGCGACGGCAAAGACAACGAGAGCGTCTACCGCTGCCTGATCGGCATCACCGTCGCGGCGAGCGAAAGCCACGTCGAATACGACGTCGAGACGGCGAAGGTGCATAAGGTCGAGACGGTCGTCGTGGAGAGCGTGACCGAAAAGAGCATCTCGGACGGCAAACTTCAGGCCGGAGACGTGATCGACTCGCTCACCATCGACGGCGTGGATTACGAGGTTTCGAGAATGTACAACGTGATCGATTCGATGCTGAACGTCAGAGTCGGCTCCGAAGTCGTCTTCCACGTGACGCGCGGCGGCGAAAAGATCGATATTGAGATCGAAATTCCCGAATCCGCTCTGGTCGCCTTCGCGTGACCGAAAGCGCAAAATATAAAGGACTGCCCTGCCGGGGCAGCCCTTTTCTCTTGATAAGTAAAGAATTGTTTGCTTTATGCGTTCGTTTCGCGTTTTCCGATACGGCGAACGGCGATATTTTGGGGAAGCGGCGTTCCCTTGCGGAAGCCCTCGATCGCCTCGCGCGCCTGCCGCTCATTCTCGGTGGAAAAGAGAAAATGCAGACGGCGCACGCCGGCGCGGCGAAGATCCTCTCCCCGGTCGCCCATATAGGTGACCGCCGAGTTGAAGATCAGGTTGCGGTGATCGTATTCGCGCAAGATCGGGAATTTCTGCCCCTTGCGGTCGGTCAGAGCCGCTCTGCCGCAGGACTCGCAGCCGAAGTTTTCCTTGACGAAGCAACGTTCGGTCAGCATCAGGGGGACTCTGCCGTAGGCGAAGAGCAAACCGTCCGAGCCGCGCAGAAGATCCCTTGCCATCGGCAGGGTGAGTTCGGGCGAGAGGATCGCAAGAGAAACGCCGAGCGAGCGGTAGACGGAGGCGGTCTCGCGGTTCATGATATTCAGCCGGAAGTCTCCGATCGGCAGAAGCCCCGCCTCTTTGGCGAGCGCGATCCCGCCGAGATTGCCGACGAGGGCGTAGGCGATCCCCTGCGCTTTTGCTCGTTTCAGCGCCTCTCTTGCCGCAGGCAGTTCGCTGTCCATCAGCACCGGCGGCAGATATACGCCGTTGGCGATCCCCGGCTTCGCCTCGGAAAGGCGGAAGAGCGGCAGAAAGCGGTAGGCGAAATCGCCGAGCAGATCGGAGATCTTCCCCGGCAGGGCGGGATCGAGGAAAAGGGCGGAAGAGCCGTCCGGCAGGTCGGCTTTCGGCGGATCGTCCGGCAGAGCCGGAAGCGATTTTTGGGGGAGCAGCGGCGCGGCAAACTGCTCTTCGAGCGCCGCGGCCGCCGTCCGGCGCAGCGCATTGATCGCCGAGGGCGAGAGATTCACGCCGTCCGAAAGTTCGAGCGCAATATCCTCAGGGGCGAGCGAAAAGAAGGTCGCGCCGAGTTTTGAAAGCCGCGCTTTGAGGTCGGGCGCGGTGAGCGGTGCGGACAGCGCCGGCGCCGGGATCTCGCCGAACGCCGAGGCGGTGCGAACGCCGTCGGTCAGCGAAAGAGACGCCGGCTCGCCGGCAAGAAAGCGCGCCGTCGCATAAATTTTATGCCGCACGGGGGCATAGGTCGCGCCGGTTTGCTCCGCACGGGTCGCCTCTTTGTCCTGCTCCGAGCGAACGCCGGTCATCCTCTGCTCCGGATGCCCGGTGAAATAGCCGTCGGTAAATCCGCCGCGCGAAAAGACGGCGGCAAGCGAGGCGTGTTCTCCCTTTCCGGCGTTGCGCCGCTCGTCGAGCAGGCGGCGGTAGATGCTCGTCACGCGATAGACGTAATCGGGCGATTTCATCCGCCCCTCGATCTTCAGTGAGGAAACGCCGGAGTCGATCAGCTCGCCGATATGCCCGGCAAGCGAGAGGTCCGAAAGCGAGAGCGGATAGGAGCCGTTATACGGCAGGCGGCAGGGTTGGGCGCATTCGCCGCGGTTTCCGCTCCGACCTCCGACCATCGAGGAGAAGAGGCATTGCCCCGAATGGCAGACGCAGAGCGCGCCGTGCAGAAAGACCTCGATCTCGCAGGGCGAATGCTCGACCGCCGAGCGGATCTCCCGGAGCGAACATTCCCGCGCCAGCACCGCGCGCTCGCATCCGAGCGAGTAAGCGACCTCGGTCGCCGGGGTGTTGTGCAGCGACATCTGCGTCGAGGCGTGCAGCGCAAGCCCCGGGACTTCCCTGCGGATGCGCCGGATCGCTCCGAGATCGGCAATGATCAGCGCGTCCACGCCGATGCGCGCAAGTTCCTTGCAATAGCCGATCAGCTCGTCGGCTTCTCTGTCATAGATCAGGGTGTTGACCGTCACGTACAGCCGCACGCCGTTCATATGGCAGAAGATCACCGCGCGCGCAAGCTCTTCGAGATCGAAATTTTTGGCGTACGCCCTCGCGCTGAACAGTTTTCCGCCGACGTATACGGCGTCCGCACCGGCGGCAACCGCGGCGTACAGCGCCTCCATATCCCCTGCCGGGGCGAGCAGTTCAGGCAGATCGGTCTTTCTTTTCATGTAACTTTATATCCTTAAACTTAATTTTTATGAAACTTTTTATCCGCGATCCCCAAGCCTTGGGCGACAAAAGGGGATCGTTTTTGTGTTGGCTACGCCTATTCTACCACGCCGCAGAGAAAAAATCAAGAGAGAACGCGGATTTCGCGCCTCTCTGTTTCTTTTCGGAAAGATTTTCGGCGATTTTCGCCGGGGGAAAACTCCGCCGTCGGTCAGAAGGCGGCGCGGTCGAAAGCGGTGCGGCGGGAATGCCGTCGGTTAAAAAGCTCCGTGGTCAGAGAGCATCCGGTCGGCGATCGATTCGATCAGGCGGCGGTCTTCCTCGGAGAGCAGCGCGATCTTTTCGTCGAGCCGCTTGCCGGAGGCGCTTTCCCTGCCGAGCAGGATATCGTCGGTCGATGTGCCGAGGATCGAGGCAAGTTTGATCAGATTCGTGATCTTGATCTCCTTGTTTCCGCGCTCCAGATTGGAGATCATCTGAATGGAAACGTCCATCTGCTCGGCGAGTTTTTCTTGCGTCATGCCGAGCCGCACCCTCGCGGCGTAAATGCGTCTCCCGATCGCTTTCAGGTCTGTTTCCATCTGTTTGCCCTCCCCAAAATGCACTTTCAGATTCATTATATACATTTTCAGGTGAAAAATTAAGCATCTTGGGGTTGACAAACTTAAACTATAGGTGTATAATCAAAGAGAATTTTCCCGATTTCACGAAAATTGACCGATTACCCTTCTTGGAGCAGCATCCCGGAAGGGTATTTTTGCATATCGGTACGGTCGTTTTTCGTATATATGTCAAAATTGACTATGAAAGAATGAAGAAATACGACGACGGTTTGGAGTACAGCAAAAAAATCGTTTTCATTCGACGAATTTTCTCTTGACAACCCGGAAAAATTATGATAAAATAAAGTATACTTTAGATTATCCTAAAAATCGGAGGGTTATATGAAATACATTACCCGGGAACTTGAGCGGAAATTCTTGAAAATGAACGGCTTTTTCAAGGCGATTCTGGTCACGGGAGCAAGACAGGTCGGCAAAACGACGATGCTGAAGCATTTGGCGGAAGGATCGGGGAGAACCTACGTGTCTTTGGACAACGCGATGGCAAGAGACCTTGCCGTAAACGATCCCGCGTTATTCTTTCAAACCTATAAACTCCCCATCCTGATCGACGAAGTACAAAAAGCGCCCGAACTTTTCGAGCAGATCAAAATCATTTGCGACGGTTCCGACGAAAAAGGCCTGATCTGGATGACCGGATCGCAGCAATACGGAATGATGAAGCGGATACGGGAAACACTTGCGGGAAGAATCGGTATTCTGGAGCTTTACAGCCTGTCTCAAAGAGAGAAAAACGGGCTTGTGTTTGAAGAAGAACTGGATTTTTCGCTGGAAACGCTGATGGCAAGGCAGCGCCGCGTTCCGAAAAACAACGTGGTCGCGGTCTTTGATCACATCTGGAAAGGCGGTATGCCGCAGGTGTTGGACGCTGACGGCGAACTTCGCGGAGAATATTTCAATTCGTATATTGACACGTATCTGATGCGCGACGTAGCCGAGGCCGGCGGTATTACGGACGCGGTTCGTTTCCGGAAATTTCTTCTCGGTTGCGCCGCCCTCGTCTCCGAGCAGGTCAACTATGCAACGCTTGCGGAGTCCGCCGATATCACACAACCGACCGCGAAAGAATGGCTGAACGTTCTGGAAGGACTTCATATCGTATATCTGCTCAGGCCCTACTCAAACAACGCGCTCAAGCGGCTGACCAAAACGCCGAAGCTGTATTTCTGCGACACGGGGCTTTGCGCCTATCTTTCGATGTGGTTGACTCCGGACGTCCTCATGCGCGGCGCGGCAAGCGGACATTTTTACGAGAATTACGTCGTCATGGAGCTGGTCAGAAATTACGCCTACTCCAAGACCAAAGCCAATATCACCTATTACCGCGATTCCAACGCCAAAGAGATCGACGTCTTTGTGGAAGAAAATGGACTCATTCATCCGCTCGAAATCAAAAAATCCGCAAATCCCGACAAGCGCGAAGTCAAAAAATACACCGTGCTGGACAAAGCCGAACTGGAACGCGGAAACGGGGGGATCGTTTGTATGTGCGAAGAGCCCATACCGATCGACGAGAAAAACTGCTTTATCCCCAGCAATCTGATTTGATCGGCAAACAGGCAAACGAGAGAGCGTCGCGCTTTTTTGCGCGGCGCTTTCCGGCAAAGGAATGAATTTAGCAATTTTGTCCGATTCTTTTCCGAGGTTTATTTCTTTCCGCTTTTTTCTCTTGACAGAAAATGCCCCGTTTGCTATAATAGCATTATCCGGTATGCGCGCGCGGCGCGCCCGTTTTCGGCCGGAGAAATTTTTGTGAAAAATACGGATATTCAGATCCGTTTCAGGAGGATTTTTATGCATCTTCGGATCGTTTCTTCTCTCGAAAAGGTTTTTTCGGATCAAAGCTTCAAGGATTTTCCGGCGCATACCGGTCTTTCGGCTCTGCGCGGTGAGCGGGTGTCTTTTCAGGTCGCGTTCACGGCGGGTGAAGGCGTGGAATGCACCGAATTCTGCACGCTTTCGCTCTCCGGTGCGCTCGCGCCGCTGGCAAGAGTCCGACGGGTGAAGGAAGTGCCGGTGGAATTCCCGATTTTCCCGCACGCGCACGACGAAAATTATCTGCGCAAAAAGCCCGGTCTTTATCCC
>CADBPA010000068.1 GCA_902796505.1 uncultured Ruminococcus sp. | reverse complement strand
CGTAGGAAAGGTAGACCGCGTTGATCGCTTCGTTTCTGCCGGTTCCTTCGGTCGCCGTGTTGCCGGCGTCGTCGGTTCCTTGGGGAGTGCAGGAAGCCAGCGCGAAGGCAACCGCCGCGCAAAGCAGAAGCGCAAGCAGGATGTGAGTGAGTTTGCTCATATCTTTTCTCCTTTTGGTTTTTTCGATTTTCTGATTTAAAAAAGATATCCTTTTCCATTCTAACTTGTTTTAGGTTAAAAGTCAAGAGAAAATACATTTTTTCAAAAAAAATCCTCCGTTTGTCCGAAAAAATGCGGGAAAGGTTCCGCTTGACATTTTCGCCGGGATATGTTATGATGAAGGTGGCGATATCATTCTGCGCGCGGCGGCGCGCAATTTCCTCGCGATGCAAGCGCATCCTCGGCGAGACGCGAGGATCGCCGCGCGAAAATTCAAAAAACGGCAGAGCCGAAAAGGAGAAAAAAGATGTTTTCTTCCGCGAAACTGATCTATCACCCGGAGGCGACGCGCATTCCGGTATTCCGCAAATCCTTCATTCTCGATCACGAATGCTTCCGACCGCAGATCACGGTGTCGGCGCTCGGCGTTTTTCAGGTTTATCTGAACGGCGAGAAGGTGGGAGACGACGTTCTCTCGCCCGGCTGGGAGGCGTATGAGAAGCGGATCGGCGCGGTGCGCTACGACGACTACGACGGTTTCGATCCGATCCCCGGCGAAAATCTTCTGGAGATCGTGGTGACGCCCGGATGGTACTCCGGCGCGATCAATCTCGGCGGATGCGCCCCGGAATATCCGCTCGCCGTGATCGCCGAGATCGAGCTCGACGGCAAGAAGATCGTCACCAACTCGACCTGGGAGGTCGCCGATTCGCAGATTTTGCGCTCGGATATTTATCACGGCATCGCGGCGGACGCGCGGCTGAAGGCGGATTTCCGCCCGGCGAAGCTGCTGAATGATTTCGACAAATCGCTTTTCGTACCGATCTATGAGAACGGGCAGGGCGCGCCGGTGGTGGAATACGACACGGTCTTCCCCTCCGAGAAGATCATCGTCACGCCGAAGGGCGAGCAGGTGCTGGATTTCGGGCAGAATCTCGTCGGTTATCCGGTGCTGGATCTGGACGCGAAAAAGGGCGACCGGGTGCGGCTCTCCTTTGCCGAGGTGCTGGACCGGGACGGCAATTTCTATAACGAAAACTATCGCGCGGCGAAGTGCGAATACGACTATATCGCGCGGCGCGGCCGGCAGATCTTTACCCCGATCGGGACCTTTTACGGCTTCCGCTATCTGCGCATCGACGAATTCACCGGCGGCTACAAGCACGGCGCGATCACAGCGAGAGTCATCCACACGCGGATGCATCGCACCGGCGAGATCAAGACCGGGCATCCGCTGGTCAACCGGCTGTTCGAGAACGTCATCCGCGGGCAGATCGGCAACTACGTCGATATTCCGACCGACTGCCCCCAGCGCGACGAACGCCTCGGCTGGACGGGGGACGCGGAGGTCTTTATCAAGGCGGCGGCGTACAACTTCGACGTTTTGGATTTCTTCCGCAAATGGCTGACCGACTGCATCCTCGAACAGGCGGAGGACGGCAATCTTCCGCACTTCATCCCGGCACCCGTGCGGCGTTTTCCGGACATTCCGAAGCGGACGCCGGCGGCGGCGTGGTCGGATTTCATCACGATCATTCCCTACGAACTGTACCTGATGTACGGCGACGAGGAGATCCTGCGCACGGCGTTTCCGGCGATGCAGAACTACCTCGCCTGCGTGCAGAAGCACACGACCGAAAAGGACCTCTGGTGCGGAAAAGAGCATCAATACGGCGACTGGCTCGGCCTTGACGCCGCCGAGGGATCGTATGACGGCGCGTCCGACAAAGAGATCTGCGCCTCGGCGTACTATCTGCACTCGGTCGATCTGACGGCGCGGGTGGCGAAGATCCTGCACCGGGACGCCGAAGAGCTCGAAGCCGACTTCGCGCGCGGACGGGCGAAATTCATCGAAAAATTTGAAGCGAGACTCAAAACGCAGACCGAGCTGCTCCTCGCGCTCTCCTTCGGGCTGACCGACGACGTAGAGGGGCTCGGCGAGCGGCTCATCGAGAAGATCCACGCGGACGGCGACAGGATCAGCACCGGCTTTATGGGCACCGGGCATATCCTGCACGTTCTCACCGGCCTCGGCGAGAGCAAGCTCGCCTACGATCTGCTCCTGCGCACCGACTTCCCCTCCTGGCTCTACCCGATCACAAAAGGGGCGACCACGATCTGGGAGCATTGGGACGGCATCAAGCCGGACGGCAGCTTCTGGTCGAAGGATATGAACTCCTACAACCACTACGCCTACGGCTCGGTCGCCGACTGGCTCTACTCGGTCGCGGGCGGCATCCGTCCGGATCCCGAATTTCCGGGCTTCGAGCACGCGCTCATCGCGCCGATCCCCGATCCGCGGCTCGGCAATTTCGAGGCGTCCTTCGAGACCTACGACGGCAAGATCGTCTCCTCCTGGTATTATGAGGGAGATGTGCCGCACTACCGCATCACCACCCCCGTCCCGGCAAGCATTTTCATCGGAGAAAGCTATTACGAAGTCGAGCCGGGAGAATACGTATTCTGATTCCGCTTTCCATCAAAAAACGGGCGCTGATCCTGCGCCCGTTTTTCTTTTCCTTTTTATAAAAAGAACAGGGGCGCCGAATGGCTTCGGCGCCCCCTTTTTCGGGAAGTGCGGCGATTTAAGAGTTTCTCTTTCTCATCTTTCTCGCCTGTTTTGCCTTGTTTTTCTTGGCTCTTCTCGTTCTCTTGTTGTTCTTTCTCTTCGAGACGTGACCGGTCTCTTCGACGACCGCCTCGGCTTTCTTCTTACCGAAGAGTCCGGCGAAGAATCCGCCGATGGCGGCGAACAGAGCCGCGAGAGTCTTTTTCTGGAAGACCAGCCAGAAGACGAGGAACGCCGCGATGCCGATCACCAGCACCGATCCGATGACGATCCATGCGATCGCCGCGCCGGACAGTCCCTTCGGCGTGTTCGCTTCGGCTTCCTTCGCTTCGTAGGTCGCTTCCGCCTCGGTCAGGACGGTGTAGTTATCGACGAGTTTCTTCTGATCGCCGGACAGAGCTTCGTACGCCGCTCTCACCGCTTCGATCTTCGCTTTGGTCTCCTCGTTGTACTCCACCGCGCCGATCTCGGCGATCAGCGCTTTCACGGCGTCCGCCTTCGCGGTGTCATCGAGCGTCTTGTACGCCGCTTCCGCCGCTTCCAGTTTTTCAAGAACGTCCGCGGGGACTTTCTTCTTCTGGTCGTCGGTCAATTCGTCATACGCCGCTCTCGCCGCGTCGATGGCGGCCTTGTCGGTAAGCGTGACCGAGCCGGTCGCCGGCAGGTCGCCGATCGTTTCGGCAACGTCGTTTGCCGCCTCGGTATCCGCTTTGTTCTTTTCGGCTGCGGCAAGCGCCTTTTCGGCAGCGACGATCTTTTCGAGTTCTTCCGCCGGGAAGTTCTTCTTCTGCTCGTCGGTCAAAGTTTCGTAAGCCGCTCTCGCCGCCCGGATGGCGTCTCTGTCATCGAGCGTGATCTCGCCTTCCGGCAGAGCGCCGATCGCGTTTTCCGCGTCCAGAAGGGCGAGCGCCTCCTCTGCCGCTTTGAGTTTGTCCAGCGTATCCCCGTTGATCTTCTCTTTCTGCCCGTCGGGAAGGGCGTCGTAATAGGCTCTTGCCTCTTCGACGGCGGCCCGGTCGTCTTCGGTGACGTCACCCGCTTCGGGCAGGGCTTCGATCAGCAGGACCGTCAGGACGGCTTCGCGCTTTTCGAGTTCGTCCAGCGTCCCGTCCGGGATCTCGGCTTTCTGATCCTCCGAGAGGTTTTCATACGTCGCTCTCGCCCGGTCGATCGCTTCCTTGTCTTCGAGGCGGATCGCATCGATTTGTGGAAGGGTTTCGATGAGCGCTTTCGTCAGAGCGACCTCTGCCGCTTTGAGTTTTGCGAGCGTCTCGCCGGAGATCTCTTTCTTCTGCTCGTCCGAGAGATGATCGTACTGGTATCTTGCGTCGGAGATCTTTTCATCATCGTCCGCCGTGATCTCGTCGGGAAGAGCGTCGATCAGCGCGGTCGCCAGCGCGACTTCGGCCTTTTCGAGTTTTTCGAGCAGATCCTGCGGGAAGTTCTCTTTCTGCTCGTCGGTCAGTTCGTCGTACGCCGCTCTTGCCGCTTCGATCGCGTCCTTGTCGTCGGGCGTGATCTCGGTGGGATCATCGGGAAGCGTATGGATCGCTTCGGTGACGATCGCGGTCGCCAGATCGACTTCGGCCTTTCCCAGCTTTTCGAGCAGATCCTGCGGGAAGCTCTTCTTTTCCCCGTCGGTCAGTTTCTCGTACGCCGCTCTCGCCGCTTCGATCGCGTCTTTGTCGTCGGGCGTGACGTTGTCAAGATCCAGACCGTTCAGTTTTTCGGTGACGGTGGCGGTCGCCAGCGCGACTTCTGCCGCTTCG
>CADBPA010000067.1 GCA_902796505.1 uncultured Ruminococcus sp. | reverse complement strand
CGTACCACGAGATCGAAGGAGATCTTGCGCGATCCGACGAGGAAATTGGCAAGCGACAGGGCGTTGATGGCGCGCATGGAGGCGACGGCGTTGCGCTCGATGCAGGGGATCTGCACAAGACCGGCGATCGGATCGCAGGTCAGCCCGAGGTGATGCTCGATGCACATCTCGGCGGCGTACTCGATCTGGTCGATCCCCATACCGAACAGTTCGGCGAGGGCTGCCGCCGCCATCGCGCAGGCCGTTCCGACCTCTGCCTGACAGCCGCATTCGGCGCCGCTGATCGAAGCGTTGGTCTTGACGAGATTGCCGATCAGTCCGCCGACCGCCAGCGCGCGAAAAATATCCTCGTCCGAAAAGCGGTTTTTCTCCTGCATATAGCGAAGCACCGCCGGAAGGACGGCGCAGGAGCCGCAGGTCGGCGCGGTGACGATCCTGCCGTTGTCGGCGTTCTGCTCGCTGACGGCGTAGGCGTAGGCGCAGACGATGCGGTTTTCTCTTGTGACCGGGCTTTCGTCGATATGCCGGCGGTTGTAAAGCAGCTGCGCCTTCCGCTCGACGCCGAGTCCGCCCGGCAGAATGCCGGAGGTCGTGAGTCCTTCGTGGATGGCGTTTTTCATACATGCCCAGACTTCCGAGAGGAAGGCGGGAAAGTCCTTGTCCTCGCGCGCGAACACGTAGTCGGAGAGGCGGATCCCCTCGCGCCGGCAGAGGTCGGCGATCGCGGTGAAGGTCGATTCGGTATAGACCTCCCGTCCGGAAGCCTCCTCCCGACCGACGAAGCGGATATCGCCGCCGCCGACCGAAAGCACGCGCTGCGGTTCCGTCCACACGCCGCCCTCATACGCGGAAATATCCATCGTATTCGCGTGCGGCAGATCCTGCGTTTCGGTGTCGAACAGGATCTCGACCGGCTTGTCGGCGCAGACGCTGCGGATGGCGCGATCGGTGCCGTGTCCGCGCCCGGTCTTGGCGAGAGAGCCGTAAAGGATCACGCGGAAGCCCTCCGCCGACGGATGCTCCGAAAGAACGCGCTCCATCGCAAAGGACGGCCCCATGGTGTGCGAGCTGGACGGCCCTTTTCCGATCTTATAGATTTCCCGGATGGATCTCATGAAAAATCCTTCTTTTTACTGAAAATAGGTGAATTTGCTAACTTTTCTTTGCAAATCTTTGCAAATCTTTGCAAATCTTTTTGCTTTGCAGAACAAAGCGCCGCAAGATACGGCGCTGATGATCTATTCGTTGGTATCGATATAGGGGAGCAGTTTTTTCAGATAATCGACGCCGGAGACCAGCGTGGTCGCAGCCATGATCGCCATCATGATATAGGCGACGATATGGTTTTCTGCCGAAAAGGGGAAGACCAGCGGCTCGAGGAGGATGACGACGGTGCCGACCATCTGCGAGACGGTTTTGATCTTGCCGAGCATCGAGGCGGCGACGACGATCTTCTTGCCCGCCACGACGAGGCGCAGGCTGGTCACGCCGAGCTCGCGCAGAAGGATGACGAGAAAGACGAAGGAAAAGACGACAGACTCGGTCATATCGCCGCGCAGAGCCATGAGAAGATCCATCGCGGCAAACGCCGAGAGGACCATAAATTTATCGGCGAGCGGATCGATGAATTTGCCGAAGTCGGTGATCATATTGTACTTGCGCGCGATCTTGCCGTCGAGCATATCGGTCAGCGCCGTCAGGGCGTAGATCAGCGCAGGGATCAGCAGTCCCCAGACCTCGATATTCCGCAGAAAAAGGAGCGTAGCGACGAACGCCGGGACGAGGATCACGCGCAGAAGCGACAGGGTGTTCGGAAGATTCAGAACGGTGGATTTTTTTTCGGATGACGCCATGGTTTCTCTCCTTACTTTTTGATATTCCGCCCGGCGGTCAGTTTTCTATCGGCGTGACCGCGCGGCCGACGAGATCGTAGTCGAGCGCCTCTTCGATGAGGACGTCCACGAAATCGCCTTCGTTTACCGGGAAGGAGGATTTGAAATAGACCTTTCCGTCCACGTCCGGCGCGTCGGCAAAGCTGCGGCCGTAAAAGACTTCGGCGACGGTATCCAGCCCTTCGCAGAGGACGCGGATCGTTTTGCCGATCTTCTTCTCGTTCAGCTCTTCGGTGACCGTCAGCTGCGTTTGCATCAGGATATCGTAGCGATCCTGCTTGGTCTGCTCGTCGATCTGGTCGGGAAACTCCGCCGCCGCCGTGCCCTCTTCGGGCGAGTAGGTGAAAGCGCCGAAGTGGTCGAATTTCGCCTCTTTGACGAAGGCGCAGAGCTGCTCGAAGTCCTCCTCGGTCTCGCCGGGGAATCCGACCATCGCCGTCGTGCGCAGGACGACGCCCGGCACTTCGCGGCGCAGCCGCGCGACCGCATCCCGGATGACGGACGAGCCCCCGTGGCGGTTCATCCGCGCAAGCACCCGATCCGAATAATGCTGGATCGGGATGTCCATATAGGAGAGCAGCCGGGGATTTTCGCGCATCTCGCGGACGAGATCGTCGGTGATCTTATCGGGATAGCAGTAGAGCAAGCGGATCCAGGGGATATCGGTCTCGCGGCAGATCGCGCGCACAAGGTCGGCGAGGCGGTACTCGCCGTAGAGATCGAGACCGTAGCGGCTGGTGTCCTGCGCGATGAGATTCAGTTCCTTGACGCCCATCGCCGCAAGGTCCTTCGCCTCGGCGACCAGATCCTCCATCGGGCGGGAGCGGAGCCTTCCGCGGATCAGAGGGATGGCGCAGTAGGTGCATCGGTTGTCGCAGCCTTCGGCGATCTTCAGGTAGGCGGTATAGGACGGCGTGGTCAGGATGCGCTCGCCGCCGAGGGGGGAGGACTCCTTATCGTCGAAGGAGATATATTTTTCGCCGCGCATCACCGCGCGGCAGGCGTCGGCGATATGCACAAGGCTTCCGACGCCGACCAAGGCGTCCACCTCCGGCAGCTCCTCCATCACCTGCTCGCGGTAGCGCTCGACGAGACAGCCGGTGGCGATCAGGTATTTGCACTTGCCGTCCTCTTTGAGACGGGCAAGGTCGAGGATCGTATCGATGGATTCGCGCTTGGCGGGATCGATGAAGCCGCAGGTGTTGACGACGAGGATCTCCGCCTCGCCCTCCTCCGGCGTAATTTCAAAACCGTTTTCGTACAGTTCGCGGAGCATCACCTCGGTGTCGACGAGGTTTTTGACGCATCCGAGCGATACAAAGCCAACTTTTGTTGTCATTTTCTTTTATTTTCCCATGAACAGTAGATTTATTTCAGAAATTTCTTGATCTTTTCACGGAATTTGAAAAGATAGATCTTCGCCATCGTCGTGAGAAAGAGATCGTAAGCGACGAAGGCGACATTCATCACGCCGAAGATCACGATCTTATACCAGGTTTCCTCCCTCTCGAAGAAGGGCACTTTGAGCAGCACTGAGGAGAGCCAGAGGATCACGAGAAGCATCGCGTTGAGATAGGCGAGTTTGACCGGCCACCAGAGCGGCTTCGGCAGGCGCTCGAAAAAGGCTTTCAGCAGAGGAAAAATGCCGAAGATCAGAAAATATTCCGCCCAGACGAGGCTCGCCGGGAAGATCAGCGCGGCGGCAAGCGTCGTCGCAAGCCAGGTAAGATAGGTATAGGGAGGGCCGATCTCGATATAGAGAAAGACCATGATCAGCGAGGCGATCGCCGCCACCGTCAGGTCGATCGTATCGATCAGCGCGCCAAGCGCCATGATCGCGACGCCGAGGGCGACCGCGACCGAGCTGATCGCGATTTTTTTGCTTTGTCTCATAGCAGGGAAAACGCCCGGTCAGCAGCAGGGGATGAGATCGCCGCCCATGCATTCGCACAGGCAGTCGAGGCAGATGAGGTTGGCGCAGCAGTTGGCGACGTCGCCGCCGCTCGTGCGGTTTGCCGTCGTGCCGCTGTCGTAATAGGTGCTTCCGTATCCGCGGGACTGGGTGTTGAACATCTCCTTGGCGCGCTGGTATTCCTCGTTCTGCGGATCCATCGAGCAGGCGATCTCCAGCTCCCGCATCGCGTCCACCACGCGGCGGCGGCGCATCAGGACAAGGCTTTCGAGATAATGCCACTCCGCCGGGCGGTTTGCCGGGGAGACCGCGTCGAGAGCGCGCTCGGCGTCGCCGAATTTATGCGCGTTGATGAGCCGGCGGATCTCGGCGTAGGTCGGATCGGACGAGCCTTCGGAATAATAGGTCCTCTGGCCGCGGTAGTTGCCGGCGCCGGCGCGCATTTTCTGGATCTCGTCGTAGGCGGCGTTGATCTCTTTCATCTTCTCGTCCGCGATCTTTTTCAGCGGATCGGAATCCTGATAGTTGTCCGGGTGATATTTGCGCACCAGAGTGCGGTAGGCGGTTTTGATCTCCTCGTCGGTCGCGTTTTCCGAAACGCCGAGGACGTCGTAGGGATTCTGCTTCATGGTGTCGGCTCCTTTCTTCTGTGATCTTTGCGTGGGTGCTTGCTTTTCTTCTTTGCGGCAGGGCTTCCGGCTTCGCCATCCGCATCGAGGAATCCGACGCGGCGCGCGAGTCCTTCGCCGACGATATTGCGCATCAGCCGCCCGACCGTCGCTCTGCCGCCGAACGGCAGAAGGTCCACGGCGCGCTCCATCGCGCGGCATTCGAGCAGCAGAGCGCAGCGGATGGTCGCTTTGTTCTCCGCCGTCAGGGGTTTGCCTTCGTAAAGAAGAACGTAGGGGTTATAATTGCCGCTTTTGCGGTCGCGTTCGTAGTCCTCCGCGGCGTCGGCGGCGTAGATGAATCTGCCGAGATGCTCTCCGAGAGAGCGCAGGATGACGGCGGCGTCCCCCTCCGTCCGATAGGCGAACACCTCGCCGAGCAGTTCTCCGAACAGATTGGCCGGAAGGTCGACGCTCGCGGTCTTGTTTTTTTCGAGTCCGCCGATCTCGTCGAGCTTTCGGTGAATGAATCCGGCAAGATCCGGCAGATCGGCTTTCTTCTTCGCGCGGCGGAAGATCGGCAGGGCGAGCCGGCGCGAAAGGCGGCGGAAGAAGGGTTCGTCCTTCAGGTCGTCGAGCAGTTTTTCGTAGGTCAGAATGGCGAAGGCGCGCGCCGTGTAGGAGAGCGCGGCGTTCTCGCAGAGCATACAGCGTTTTTTGAAGGGATGCGCGATACAGCGGCAGCGCTCGGCGGAAAAATCCTTCTCCGGGGTGTAGCAAAAACGCGCCAGAGCGAGAAACACGCTGTCGTAGGAGAGTCCGATCGCCGAGAGTTTTCCGGTATGGGCGCGCATCGAGCGGCAGACGCCGCAGTAGGTCGCCTTGTAAAACTCGTGATCCTTGACGAGAAGCTCCTCGGCGCAAGGTCTGACGTATCCGAACATCGCTTCAGCGGTCGGACTTCTTCTTGCCGGCGGCGGTGTCCATGCCCTTGCGGGTGAGCGAAATGCGCTCTTTGGCGACGTCCACCGCTTTGATGCGCACCTCGATCACGTCTCCGACCGAGAAGACCTCGGAGGGATGCTTGATATAGCGGTCGCACATCTCGGAGATGTGGAGCAGACCGTCGTGATGCACGCCGATGTCGACGAAGCAACCGAAGTCCACGACGTTGCGCACGGTGCCTTTCAGCACCATATCCGGCTTCAGGTCGGAGATCTCCAGCACGTCGGTCGAAAGGACGGGAGCCGGCGCGTCGTCACGAATGTCGCGGCCGGGCTTTTCGAGTTCTCCGATGATGTCGTTCAGGGTGGGCTCGCCGCAGCCGAGTTCTCCCGCAAGCTTGGCGATCCCGTACTGCTCGGCTTTGAAGCGCAGCAGGACGAGGTTATTATTGCGCACGTCCTCGGTCGTGAAGCCGAATTTCGCAAGAAGCCGTTCGGCGATGGGGTAGGATTCGGGATGCACGCCGGTCGAGTCAAAGACCTCTTTCGCGCCGGGGATGCGGAGGAAGCCCGCGCACTGGGTGAACGCCTTTTCGCCGATCTTCGGCACCTTGAGAAGCTGTTTTCTCGAAACGAACTCGCCGTGTTCTTCGCGGAAGGCGACGATGTTCTTCGCGGCGGCGGTGCTGATGCCCGAAACGTAGGAGAGCAGCGAGAAGGAGGCGGTGTTGATATCCACGCCCACGCCGTTGACGCAGTCCTCGACCACGCCGCCGAGCGCCTCGGTGAGCCGCGCCTGCTTCATATCGTGCTGATACTGCCCGACGCCGATCGCCTTCGGCTCGATCTTGACGAGCTCCGCCAGCGGATCCTGCAGGCGGCGGGCGATCGAGATGGCGGATCGCTGCATGACGTCGTATTCGGGAAATTCTTCGACGGCGAGCGGCGACGCCGAGTAGACCGACGCGCCGGCTTCCGAGACGATGGTATATTTCACGCCCTTGCGGCAGGCGGGATCCTTCAGCACGTCCGAGGCGATGAACTGCTCGGATTCGCGCGAGGCGGTGCCGTTGCCGATCGAGATGACGTCGACCGAATAGCGGTTGATCAGGCGAAGGACGATCGCCTTCGATTTTTCGATCTCCGAACGGGGCTTGGTCGGGTAGATGACGGCGGTGTCCAGCACCTTGCCGGTCTTATCCACGACGGCGAGCTTACAGCCGTGCGCGTAGCCCGGATCGTAGCCGAGGACGGTCTTGCCCTTGATCGGGGCGACGAGGAGCAGGTTTTTCAGGTTTTCCGAAAAGACCTTCAGCGCGCCCTCGCAGGCGTCGTCAAAGAGCGAGGAGCGGATCTCGCGCTCGATCGCCGGGAAGAGCAGGCGCTCGTAGGCGTCGGTCAGGGTCGCCATGATATACGGCAGCGCCGGGGAGTTTTTGTTCGTCACGACGCGCGAGACGAGCTGCGCCACGCCGTCGTCCTCCGACAGGGTGACCGAGACCTTCAGAAAGTCCTCTTTCTCGCCGCGGTTGATGGCGAGGACGCGGTGGCCGCGCAGTTTCTTGATCGGCTCGGAGAAATCGTAATAGTTTTCATAGACCGACGGCTCGTCTTTCGCCGCCTTCGTGGTCAGCTCGCCGTGCTCCACCGTGAAGGCGCGGAGCATTTTGCGGATCTCGGCGTCGTTGGAGACGTCCTCGGCGATGATGTCCGAGGCGCCCTGCAGGGCGGCCTTCGCGTCCGGCACCTCCTTGCCCTCTTCGCTATTGACGAACTGCTCGGCGTAGACGTCGATCGGGACGTCGTAACTGTCGCGCTGTTCCATGATATACGCGGCGAGCGGCTCCAAGCCTTTGGCGCGCGCGATGGAGGCGCGCGTCGTGCGCTTCGGGCGGTAGGGACGGTAGATATCCTCCAGCTCGACGAGCGTTTTCGCGTGATTCAGCGCGAAGGTGATCTCCGGGGTGAGCTTGCCCTGACCGTCGATGAGGTTCGAGATCTCGTTCTTGCGCTCCTCGAATTTGCGCAGATAATCCAGCCGGTCGGCGAGCAGACGGAGGGTGGTGTCCTCGAGGCCTCCGGTGACCTCTTTGCGGTAACGCGAGATGAAGGGGATGGTGTTGCCCTCGTCGAGCAGGGCGACCGTCTTTTCCACCTGTTCCTCCTTCAAGCCGAGTTCTTCCGCGATTGTCTTGTTGATTTCCATGATATTGTCCTTTCTGTGCGATACGGGTCGCCCCGTCTATGTAACGAATTTACGGCGCGCGCGTTTCTTCCGCCGCGCGGTGAAGCAGCGCCTCTTCCTCCCCGGTGAGCGGCCGCCACTCGCCCCGGTCAAGCAAAGGATCGAGCGGAATGCCGGCAAACGAGACGCGTTCGAGCGAGACGACCTGATTGTCCATGGCTTCGAGCATCCGCTTGATCTGGTGATACTTCCCTTCGGTCAGCGTGATGAGTCCGCCCATCCGGTCGGGATCGCAGACGATCTTCGCCGGCTTGCAGAGCGTTCCGTCGAGCAGTTTCAGCCCCTCGGCGAACACCTCCTCCGCCGCGCCCGAAAGCCGATCCCGGAAGCCTGCGCGGTAGACCTTTTCGACGTGATGCTTCGGGGAAAGCAGGGTGTGCGAGAGTAAACCGTTGTTGGTCAGGATCATCAGCCCGACGGTGTCGCGGTCGAGCCTGCCGACCGGGAACAGCCCCATGCGGCGCAGTTCGGGCGAGAGAAGCTCGGTGACGTAGGGGAGGCTCTTATCGTCGGTCGCGCTGACGTAGCCCGCGGGCTTGTTCAGCATAATATAGGTGAAACGGCGATAGGCGATCTCGCGGCCGAGGTAGCAGACGCGGTCGGTCTCCGGGTCGATATGCCGGGCGACGCTCTTTTCGGGGACGCCGTTGACCGTGACGCCGCCGCGCTTGGCGGCGATCGCCGCTTCCTTGCGCGAACAGATGCCGCATTCGTTCAGATACCGGTCGATCCGCATCCTGATCCTCTCCTCTCTCTTGCGCTATTCTTCCATTTTCTATTGTAACATATTTTCGGTCGCTTGTAAAGATTAAAATAAAATTTTTACAAAAGAAAGATGAACAAACTGTAAATTTTTCGCGCGCGAAGGATTCTCCGCACGCTCGTGCGTGGTCCGCTCGTGCGCGCTCGATCGGAGAAAAGCCCGCCGAAAGTTCAACGGAACACCGTGAAGCGATTCCGCCTTTGCAAAACAAGGATTTCGCTTTTTCGCGGTCCTTTGCGAAAAAAAGATCCCTTCCGGCAGCCCGGAAGGGATCTTGGATCAGGAGATCGCGCCGCCGTTTTCCG
>CADBPA010000066.1 GCA_902796505.1 uncultured Ruminococcus sp. | reverse complement strand
GCGCGAATTCCTCATAGCCCGCGCGGTCGCCGAAGCAGACCTGCGAGAGGAAGAGCATTCCGTCGTCGAGAAGCACCTCGGAATTGTAATTCCGATAAGACGAGGTCGGGGTAACGGACGCCGCGGCGAGATTCAGTTTTTCCACCGTCACCGCCTCCGGCGCGCAGTCGGGATCGACCATCGCGGAGGGGTAATAGAGACGGGTGCCGTAGAGCGAAAAGCCGAAGGTCGAGGGCGGCACGCGGGTGACGAGATCGTTCGGATCGAGGAGGCTGAAGATCGAGGCGTAGCGTTCCGCGCCGCAGTTCGGATCGACGGTGGCGGCGGGCGGCTCGAAGCAGTAGGCGTACACGCCCTCGGGCGCATAGGCGCTGTCGATCAGGCGCGCGGCGGTGAGATTGGCGACGGCGGCGGCGCGGGAATAGCCGGTCACCCAGAAGGAGAGTTTTCCGGTAACGCCCTCGCGTTCGAGATACTGCGCGATCTCCTCCTCCGCCTGATCGGCGGCGAGCGAAAAGCCGTAGTGATCCCCCTCGGTGCCGATATGAAAATTCGACACCCACTCTTTTCCGTAATTTTCGCCGCGGAAGGCGAGGGCGATCAGCGTGGCGTCGCCGATCTTCTTGTGCGCCATTCCGAAGGCGATGCCGTATTCCTCCGGCTCGGAATGAAACTCTCTGCTCGGAGCGTATCCTTCAAAGCCGGTCTCGGAAAAGAAACGGGCGAGCGGATAGTCGGACGCTTTGCGGTCGCCTCCGATCGTATTCCCGAACGCCGCGGCGGCAAGGCCGAACGAAAGGGTGGCAAGCGAGGGAGAATACTTCTCCGCCGGTCGGGTAAACCAGCCGTCGGCATAGTAAAAGGTCTCCGTCCCCGCGCCGAGCGAAAGATCGAGCGAGAAGGAAAAGTCCGGTGCGATCTGCTCCGGCTCATCCGTCGCCGAAGTTTCCGACGGGGGATCGGGCCGGTCTTGCTCATCCTGTCGGCAGGCTGTAAGGGAAATGAGGGAAATCAACAGCGCGATCAGCAAGAAAACGGCAATCGTTTTGTTCATATCACGGTCTCCTTATTCGGGAAATTGTATGTAAAATGCAAAGTTTTCTTTGCATATCGGTCTCTTTTTTACGGGGAGCGGAAAACCGCCTGCGGTCGACCGCCCTTAGTTTTTTGTGTTCTTTTTCGATTTTCTTGTGTTCTTTTTCGATTTTCGCCTTGCAGGGAGCGGGGCAGGTTTTCCGGGGTTCGGTTTTCGGGGATCTTGCTGATCCTCGGCTTTTCTCTGCCCAGGGGCAGTTTTGGGTTTTTGGGGATCCTGCCGATCCTCGGCTTTTCTCTGCCCAGGGGCAGTTTTGGGTTTTCGGGGATCCTGCCGATCTTCGGCTTTTCTCTGCCCGGGGCAGTTTTGAAAAAAGGCTCGGAATTTCTTCCGAACCTTTTTTCTTTCAGAATCATTCGGATGCCCGAATTATTTCTTCTCGGCCTCTTTTTCCTCGGTCGCCGCTGCGACGGGAGTCAGGCGGACGACAGCCATTTCGGCGCCGTCACCGCGACGGGGGCCCATCTTATAAACCTGCGTGTAACCGCCGTTTACGTTCGCATAGGAAGGAGCGATGGTGCTGAAAACCTTCTTCGCAACATCCTCTTTCGTGATATAAGCGAGAGCGGTACGATAAGCGGCAAGTGTGCCTTTTTTGCCGAGCGTGATCATTTCCTCAGCCTTTGCGGCAACTTCCTGTGCCCTTGTATAGGTGGTTTCGATCTTACCACATTCAAGGAGAAGCGTTACCATGCCTCTGAGCATAGCTTTGCGCTGTGCAGATGTTCTGCCAAGCTTTCTCATCTCTTGGATTCCTCCTGTAACTTATTCTTCTTCCTTCTTCAGGGCAAGGCCCAAAGAAGCGAGTTTCTGGATGACTTCCTCAAGCGACTTGCGCCCGAGGTTTCTCACCTTGATCATATCTTCTTCCGAACGGTTGATCAGATCCTCTACGGTGTCGATTCCGGCGCGCTTCAGGCAATTGAAGCTGCGGACCGACAGGTCAAGCTCCTCAATGGTCATCTCGAGGACTTTTTCCTTCTTCACTTCGGCTCTTTCGACCATGATCTCGGTATCTTTCGCCCGATCGGACATATCGATGAAGAGCTTGAGGTGCTCATTGAGAACCTTGGCGGCAAGCGAAAGCGCCTCTTTGGCTTCGATCGTGCCGTTGGTTTTGATTTTCATGGTGAGTTTATCGTAATCGGTAATGTTGCCGACGCGCGTGTTCTCTACGTTGTACTCGACCTTGTACACGGGGGTAAAGATCGAATCCACGAAGATCAGACCGATCGGAGCGCCGAAACCGGGACCGACCGAGGTCAGATAGTTCTGCTTGTTGACGTCGGACGGAACGTAGCCGCGGCCTTCGTCAAAGTTGATCTCCATGTAGAAGCGAGCGCCCTCCGCTACCGTGCAGATGTGCTGCTCCGGATTGAGGATGCGGACTTCGGCGTCCGGGATAATATCGCCCGCGGTAACATCACAGGGACCGGTCACGTCGATGACAACGGTCTTGGGGCCTTCGCATTCGAGCTTGGCGACGATTCCCTTCACGTTCAGAACGATTTCGGGAACGTCTTCCTTCACGCCGTTGCAAGCGGAGATCTCGTGGAGAACACCGTCGATGCGGATCGACGTTGCCGCGTATCCGGGAAGCGTGGAAAGCAGGATCCTGCGAAGCGCGTTTCCAAGCGTGATACCGTATCCGCGGACAAGGGGTTCGGCAACGAAGGTACCGTTCGCTCCGCCTTCCGAGACGTCAGCGACGGTGATATTGAACTTCTCTATTGCGTTCATCATCTGTAGTTACCTCCTGTTCAGATTTTCATCAAATACGCAATCTGCATAACGATCCGTGGGGATCGCGGATACAGAAGATTACTTCGAATAGAGCTCGACGATCAGCTGCTCGTTGATCTCAAAGTCAACGTCGTCTCTTGCGGGAAGAGCGACCACTTTGCAGGCGGCGTTCTGAACGTCTTTTTCGAGCCACTTCGGAAGATTTACGCTTTCAAAGCCTTCGAGAAGCGCCTTGAACTTGTCGTTTTCCTTGCTGGATTCCTTCACCGCGATCACGTCGCCGGCCTTCACGAGAAGCGAGGGGATCGTGACCTTCTTGCCGTTCAGGGTGAAATGCCCGTGAAGAACGAGCTGGCGGGCTTCCTTTCTCGAAGCGGCGAGACCCATTCTGTAAACGGTATTGTCGAGGCGGCGTTCGAGGAAGATCAGAAGGTTGGTACCGGTAACGCCCTGAGCCTTCTCAGCGAGCTCATAGTAGTGCTTGAACTGCTTTTCGAGAATGCCGTAGTAGCGTCTTGCCTTCTGCTTTTCGCGGAAGTGTTTTGCGTAATCGCTGACCTTTTTGCGAGCCGTGCCGTGAGGTCCGGGAGCGGTCGCTCTGCGATCAAATGCGCACTTGCCGTTGGTGCAGCGCTCACCCTTCAGATAGAGTTTGCAGCCTTCGCGGCGGCACTGTTTGCAGTTAGGACCTGTGTATCTTGCCATTTTCTTATACCTCCATGATTAAACGCGTCTGCGTTTGGGGGGACGGCAGCCGTTGTGCGGGATCGGCGTAACGTCCTTGATCATCGTAATTTCAAGACCTGCGGTAGCAAGAGCGCGGATGGCTGACTCTCTGCCCGATCCGGGACCTCTGACGAGGACTTCCACGGTCTTCATGCCCATATCAACAGCGACCTTGCCGGCGTGCTCCGCGGCGGTCTGCGCTGCATAAGGAGTCGATTTCTTCGAGCCTTTGAAGCCCATTTCGCCTGCGGTTCCCCATGCGACGGCATTGCCCTGCATATCGGTGATGGTAACGATCGTGTTGTTGAAAGTGGAGCGGATGTGTGCAACACCTTTTTCAACGACCTTGCGTTCGCGGCGTTTTTTAACAACCTTTTTTGCTTGTGCCATTTCGGTTACTCCTTATTTCTTCTTATTCGCAATGGTCTTTGCGGGACCTTTTCTGGTTCTGGCATTCGTCTTGGTTCTCTGCCCTCTGACGGGAAGGCCTTTTCTGTGGCGGATGCCGCGATAGCAGTTGATCTCGACCAGGCTCTTGATGTTCATGGCAACTTCACGGCGAAGGTCACCTTCAACGTGGTAGTTTGCTTCGATCTCATCACGGAGCGCCGCGATCTCGTTTTCGGTCAGGTCCTTGGCACGGGTGTCGGGATTGATCCCGGTCTTCTCAAGGATCTTCTTGGAAGAGGTAAGACCGATGCCGTAGATATAGGTGAGCGCGATCTCAACGCGCTTGTTGTTGGGAATATCAACACCAGCTATACGAGCCATATGGATATTGTCTCCTTTTCAAAATATTGTCGTCTGAAACCTGCGAACGATCAACCCTGGCGCTGTTTGTGCTTCGGGTTCTCACAGATGACCATGACGGTGCCATGTCTTCTGATGATCTTGCATTTTTCACAGATTTTTTTGACGGAAGGCTTAACTTTCATTGTTTTAACACCTTTCTTTCCGTATTGGTTACTTCTTTCTCCAGGTGATGCGGCCGCGCGAAATATCATAGGGGGATACTTCCACGGTGACCGTGTCGCCTACGAGAATCCTGATATAGTTCATGCGAAGTTTGCCGGAAATGGTCGCGGTCACGATGTGGCCGTTCGGCAGCTTCACTTTGAAGACCGTGTTCGGCAGCGCTTCGACTACCACGCAATCTTCAAATTCGATCAAATCGGATTTCGGCACAAAATGTTCTCCTTTTCTCTACTGTTCTGCCGCCTTTCCGCCGGGGCGGAGGACGGACCGTTTTCGGTATGGAAGGCGCCGCGCGCCGCGCGGCCGCCGTCCGGCCGTTCTTGTAACTCTGACCGACGCCCGCCTGCGTTCGCCGCGGTAACGGCGATCGTCAGCAAACTCCGAGCGCAGACAAAGTCCGTGCAGAGATCTCTTCCACCGTTCCGACGCCGTCCACGCAGATCAGCGTTCCCTTGCCTTCATAGAAGGCCTTGATCGGCTCGGTGGTCGAATGGTAGACTTCGAGTCTGGACAGGACGACGTCCGGCTTATCGTCGGCACGCATCGTCAGCTCCGCTCCGCACTTATCGCAGTGGATCCCGTCCGCCGTCGGGTGGAAGGTCACGTGATAGCTTGCGCTGCAGGAGGGGCAGACGCGCCGCCCGGTCATCCGCTCCATGATCGCCCGGTCGGGCACTTCAATGGAGACGGCGCGGTCGATCGCAACGCCCATGGCGTCCAGCGCTTCGGCCTGTGCGACCGTGCGGGGGAAACCGTCCAGAATAAATCCGTTTTGACAATCCTTTTCGGCGAGACGCTCCTTGATGATCCCGATGACGACGTCGTCGGGGACCAGGGCGCCCGCTTCCATGAATGCTTGTGCTTTTTTGCCCAGTTCGGTACCGCTGCGGAGCGCAGAGCGGATCATCGCTCCCGTGGAGACGGTCGGGATCCCGAGCCGTCCGGCAACGATTTCCGCCTGCGTTCCTTTTCCGGCACCCGGTGCGCCGAGAAAAATGATTTTCATACCGGGAATACCCTCAAAAGGATCAGTTGAGGAATCCTTTGTAGTTGCGCATGGTGAGCTGAGCTTCGAGCTGCTGATAGGTCTCGATGGCAACGCCGACCATGATCAGCAGAGTCGTACCGCCGAAGGTGAACGTGCTGGCCAGGCTCGACGCGCTGTTGCTGACGCCGTAGATCTGGTAGTACAGTTCTCTTACGCCCTCGTTGACCGAGAGGAACTGTCCCTTCAGGATCCACTCGAGAAGAGGCTGGATCCCGTGCGGTCCGGCGATGACCGGAAGAATGGCGACAACGCCGAGGAAGAGCGCGCCGACGAAGGTGACCTTGTTCAGGATCTTCTTGATATAATCGGCCGTCGGTCTTCCCTGACGGATACCCGGAATCGCGCCGCCCTGTTTCTTCAGGTTGTTGGAAACCTCGATCGGATCAAAGGTGATCTGCGTATAGAAGTACGCGAACAGGATGATCAGGACAAAGAGGGAGATCGGGTAGATCGCGCCTTCCGACGAAAAGACTCTGTAGAATCCGCCCCAGAAGCCCTCGGTCGTCGAAGTGACGCCGGCGAGCATCAGAATGGTGGGGATCAGGGAGACGATCGAGCTTGCGAAGATGATGGGCATAACGCCGGTCATATTCAGCTTGATCGGAAGGTTCGAGGACTGGCCGCCGTACATCTTGCGTCCGACCACTTTCTTGGCGTACTGCACGGGGATTCTTCTTTCCGAACCGGTCACGAACACGATGAACGCGATCAGCGCGACGAAGACTGCGAGCAGAAGCAGCGCGAAGATGGTGGAGACGATGCCGTAGAGCCACGCCTTCTCGGTGTAACCGTAGGTGCCGATCACGAGTCTTGCGAGCTGGTAGACGAAGGACGGGATCTCGGCGACGATGTTCGCAAACAGGATCATCGAGATGCCGTTGCCGATGCCGCGCTCGTTGATTCTCTCGCCGAGCCACATGATGATCGACGCGCCCGCCGTGTAGCAGGCAACGATCACGATGCCGTAGAACCAGGAGGCGCCGCTTTCGGTCGCCATCTTGGTCAGGGCTCCGCCTCTGGAGAGAAGGAAGTAGTAACCGAGAGCCGTGACGATCGCCAGGCCGACGGTCACGCAGCGGGTGATGAAATTCATCTTTGCACGGTCGTTCTTCGCGAGCTCACCGAGCTTCGGGAAGACAACGCCGAGCAGCTGCATAATGATGGATGCGTTGATATACGGGCTGACACCGAGCGCGAACAGCGTCGCGTTTCCGAGCGAACCGCCGGACAGGGTGTTCATATACGCGAGGATGGTGCCGCCGAGGCTGTCGGCAAAGCTCTGAGCATTTACGAACGGGACCGGGATGACTGTACCGAGACGGTAAATCAGGAGAATGAAGAGCGTGAAGAGGATCTTCGCGCGGATCTCCTTGGTTTTCCATGCGTTCTTAAAAGTCTGAAGCATTTAAATCACCTCAGTCTTTCCACCTGCCGCCTCAATCTTCTCTTTCGCGGAAGCGGAGAAGACGGCTGCCTTAACGGTAACGTTTTTGGTCAGTTCGCCCTCGCCAAGAACCTTGATGCCGTCGACCTGGTTTTCACCTTTGCGAACGATACCCTTGGCAAGGAGAGCGGTAAGGTCGACGACCTCGCCGTTTTCAAACTTGTTCAGATCTTCCACGTTTACGATCGCATATACTTTTCCGAATTTGTTATGGAAGCCTCTCTTGGGCAGCTTTCTGTAAAGAGGAAGCTGGCCGCCTTCAAAGCCGGGTCTGACACCGCCGCCGGAGCGGGCGTTCTGTCCCTTGTGACCCTTTCCTGCCGTTTTTCCGTTTCCGGAACCTGCGCCTCTGCCCTTGCGGAAGTTATCCTTGACGGATCCTTCTGCCGGGGAAAGTTCATGGAGCTTCATTTCTGTATCCTCCTTTCAATTCCGATTAAACGTTTTCGACCTTGACAAGGTAGGAGATCAGACGGATCTTTCCCTTGACAGAGTCATTGAGAGCAACGGTGTTGGAGTCACCGGGTCTGCGCAGACCGAGCGAGTGCGCGATCTTGATGTGCGCGGGCTTGCAAGCGATCAGGCTTTTTACCAGAGTAATCTTAACGTTTTCCATTCCGATTCCTCCTTATGCCTTCACATCTGCGGGGTCTTTTCCGCGGAGAGCGGCGACCTCTTCGACCGTTCTGAGAGCCTTCAGGCCTTCAAAGGTTGCTTTCACAACGTTGGTCGGGTTGTTGGAGCGCAAGCATTTTGCACGAATGTTCTTGATGCCGGCGAGATCGAGGATGATACGGACCGTACCGCCCGCGATGATACCGGTACCGGGTGCGGCGGGCTTCAGAAGGACTTTGCCCGCGCCGTACTCACCGATCACCTCGTGAGGGATGGTGGAGCCGGCAAGCGACACCTTGATGAGATTCTTCTTCGCGTCTTCGATTCCCTTGCGGATCGCGTCGGGAACTTCCGCTGCTTTGCCGAGGCCGTAGCCGACGTGACCGTTGCCGTCTCCGACGACCATGATGGCCGCGAAACGCGCGATACGGCCGCCCTTGACGGTCTTGGAAACGCGGTTCAATACGACGAGCTGCTCGGTCAGTTCGAGTTCAGCCGCGTTGATAGGTTTTGCCATGTTTTTTCTCCTTTAAAAATGTTTCTGTGAGCAAAAATGCTCGGATATGCAAAGAACTCTTTGCATTTTTGCCCATATTGTGTGAAACAGTGTATAAACCGGAGATCAGAACTTCAGGCCGCCTTCTCTGGCGCCTTCAGCCAATTCCGATACACGTCCGTGGTAGATGTATCCGCCGCGGTCGAAAACGACAACGGAGATACCTTTTGCGGCAGCTCTTTCAGCGACGAGCTTTCCGATGGCTTTTGCGGCTTCCTTGTTGGAGCCGACGCCCTCGAAGCCCTTCTCATAGGTGCTGGCGGCGACAAGGGTGACGCCGTTGACATCGTCGATGATCTGAGCGGAGATGTGTGCGTTCGAGCGATAGACTGCAAGGCGGGGTCTTTCGGGAGTTCCGGAGATCTTGCCGCGCACTCTGGTGTGTCTCTTTACGCGCTGAGCATTACTGTCTGTTCTCTTAACCATTTTCATGCACTCCTTTCATTATTTACCGGTCTTTCCGGCCTTGCGGCGGATCTTTTCACCGGAGTACTTGATGCCCTTGCCAAGGTAAGGTTCGGGCGGTCTCTTGGAGCGGATGATGGCAGCGATCTGGCCGACAGCCTGCTTGTCGATACCCTTGACGACGATCGTCGTGTTGTCCGGAACCTCAAAGGTGATCCCGTCCGCCTCTTCAAAATAGATCGGGTGGGAATAACCGAGGCTGAGCGTCATCTTCTTGCCGGACTTCTCGGCTTTGTAACCGACGCCGACGATCTCGAGCTTCTTCTGATAGCCCTTCGTGGTGCCTTCGACCATATTGTGGAGGAGGGCACGGGTGAGGCCGTGAAGCGCGCGGGTCTCTTTCTGATCGTCGGGACGGGAAACCTTCAGAACGTTTCCTTCCTGCTCGATCGTAAGCTCCTTGTGGAACTTCTGCGTAAGCGTTCCGAGGGGGCCTTTGACGGTAACGAGGTTGCCGTCTGCAACGGTGACTTCAACACCGGCGGGAACTGTAATGGGTTCTCTTCCGATTCTTGACATGTTCGTTTCCTCCCCTTTCTTACCATACGAAGGCGAGGACTTCGCCGCCGACATTGGCCTGTCTTGCTTGTTTGTCTGTCATAACGCCTTTGGACGTGGAAACGATCGCGATGCCGAGACCGTTCATGACCTTGGGCATTTCCTCACAGTTGGAATAGATCCGCAGACCGGGCTTCGAGACTCTGCGAAGACCGTGAATGACCTTCTGCTTGCCGGGAGCGTACTTGAGGGTGATGCGGATGATCCCCTGCTTGCCGTCCTCGACGATCTGGCAATCCTTGATGTATCCCTCTTCAAGAAGGATCTTGGCGATGGACTTCTTGAGGTTGGATGCGGGGACGTCGACCGACTCGTGCTTTGCGTCGTTCGCGTTTCTGATTCTTGTGAGCATATCAGCAATTACGTCTGAAATTTGCATGGTTTTATCCTCCTATATGCAAGTTTTGATTTCTTGCTGCTGCGGGGTGATCCGCAGCGGCTGATCAGTGGTTAAAGCCTTTGGCTTTCCTACCGATAGTTTAGAGAGAATCGTATTCTCGGTGGTAACGAATTACCAGGATGCCTTTCTGACACCGGGGATCTCGCCTTTGTACGCGAGCTCGCGGAAGCAAATACGGCAAATGCCGTATCTGCGGAGGTAGGCATGGGGTCTGCCGCAGATCTTGCATCTGTTGTGCTCACGGGTGGTGAACTTCTGCTCTCTCTGGGCTTTCAGGATCATAGACTTCTTTGCCATGACGTTTCCTCCTTAATTCTCTGCAAAGGGCGCGCCCATCAGCGTGAGCAGCTCTTTGGCTTCGGCATCGGTGTTCGCGGTGGTGACAAAAACGATGTCCATACCGCGGATCTTCTCAACCTTGTCGTACTCGATCTCCGGGAAGATCAGCTGTTCCTTCAGACCCATGGCGTAATTGCCGCGGCCGTCGAAACCGTTGGGGTTGATTCCTTTGAAGTCACGGACTCTCGGCAGCGCGAAGCTGAAGAGCTTATCCATGAATTCGTACATTCTTTCGCCGCGAAGGGTGACCTTCACGCCGATCTTCATGCCCTCACGGAGCTTGAAGTTTGCGACCGACTTACGCGCGTAAGTGGGAACGGCCTTCTGCCCTGCGATCAGAGTGATCTCCTCGATGACCTTGTCGATGACCTTGGTGTTTTCCTTGGCGTCGCCGCAGCCGACGTTGATCACGATCTTATCGAACTTCGGGATCTGCATCACCGAAGTGTAGCCGAATTTCTTCATCAGAGCAGGAGCGACTTCAGTCTTATACTTTTCTGCAAATCTTGCCATTGTCTTTCCTCCTCATCAGATCTCCGCGCCGCATTTTGCGCAAAGACGGACTTTGACTTTCTTGTCGCCGACGGTCTTGTAACCGACCTTGACGCGAACGCCCTGGTTGTATTTCGGGCACTTGGAATTCTTGCAGACGAGCATCACCTTGCAGGCGCGGATCGGGCCTTCGGTTTTGAGGATCTGCGAATTGTCGCCCTGTTTGCGGGCTTTCAGGTGTTTGGACACCATGTTCTGCCCTTTGACGATGACCTGGCCCTCTTCGGGAGACACGGCGAGGACTTCGCCGCGGCCGTCATGCTCCTTGGTATTCTTGCTTTCACCGGAGATCACGACAACGGTATCGCCTTTTTTGATCATAAGCTTATTCATACTCGTTTTCCCTCCTGATTAAAGCACTTCCGGAGCAAGAGACATGATCTTGGTGAAGTCATGCTCACGAAGCTCTCTTGCGACCGGGCCAAAGATACGGGTCCCACGCGGGGTTTTGTCATCCTTGATGATGACGGCAGCGTTCTCATCGAAACGGATGTAAGAACCGTCTGCGCGGCGGGTGGAGTTGACGGTGCGGACGACGACCGCTTTGACGACCTCTCCCTTTTTGACGACGCCGCCGGGGGTAGCCTTCTTCACGCAACATACGACGATGTCACCGATTCCGGCATAGCGACGTCCCGAACCGCCGAGAACACGGATGCACATGAGTTCCTTGGCACCGGTGTTGTCAGCGACTTTCATTAAAGACTGCTGTTGAATCACTGTTTTTTCCTCCTTATTCAGCAAACTGTTGATCTGCTTACTGGTTTAGTGATATTATTTCGCCTTCTCAATGATTTCAACGAGTCTCCATCTCTTGGTAGCGGAGAGGGGTCTTGTTTCCATCACTGCGACTTTATCGCCGATATGGCATTCATTCTGCTCGTCATGGGCGTGGATCTTCACGGTTCTCTTGATGATCTTGCCGTATTTCGGATGACGAACGTTGTCCTCGATCGCGACGACGATGGTCTTGTCCATCTTATCGCTGACGACCTTACCGACTCTGACTTTTCTGAGCTTACGGGTTTCTTCCATTGTTATATCCTCCATCAGGCGTTCTTCTCACGGATGACCATCATGACGCGGGCGATGTCACGCTTGACGTCGGTGATCTTGTGAGGGTTGTCGAGCTGGTTGATCGCAAGCTGGAAGCGAAGATTGAAAAGTTCTTCTTTCAGTTCGCCGAGCTTTGCGTTGAGCTGCTCGGCGCTCATCTCTCTGATTTCTTTTGCCTTCATTGCTTAAACCTCCTCGGCAGCTACTTGCTCTTCCTTCTTGACAAACTTGCACTTGATCGGAAGTTTGTTGGAAGCGAGACGCATAGCCTCTTTTGCTTGTTCCTCGGTAACGCCGTCCATCTCGAACATCACTCTGCCGGGTTTGACGACGGCTACCCAGTATTCGGGAGAACCTTTACCGGAACCCATTCGGGTCTCCGCCGGTTTCTCGGTGATCGGCTTATCCGGGAAGATCTTGATCCAGACTTGACCGCCGCGCTTGACGTAACGCGTCATGGCGATACGGGCGGCCTCGATCTGGTTGGAGGTGATCCAAGCGGGCTCGGCGGCGACAAGACCGTAGCTACCGTTCGAAATGGTGTTGCCGCGAAGGGCTTTTCCTTTAAGACGTCCGCGCTGAACGCGTCTGTACTTAACTCTCTTAGGCATTAACATTATTTGTTGCCCTCCTCACTCTGCTTTCTGAAACCGCGGTTGTCCGGGCGGGGTCCGCGAGAATCGCGGCGCTGACCGTCTCTGTTCTGAGGGCGGCGGTTGCCGTTGTCGTTTCTTCTCGGACGGCGCTCGCGGCGCTCGGGTCTCTCGCCGGCAGCAGCCTCGTTCAGGACTTCGCCTTTGTAGATCCAGACTTTGACGCCGATCTTACCGTAGGTGGTGTTGGCTTCCCAGAAGCCGTAGTCGATGTCCGCTCTCAGGGTCTGAAGCGGAATGGTGCCTTCGTGATAATGCTCGGTACGGGCGATCTCCGCGCCGCCGAGACGGCCGCCGCAGGCAACCTTGATTCCTCTCGCACCGAGGCGCATGGTTCTGCCGATGGCAAGCTTCATGGCGCGGCGGAAGGAGGTTCTCTTCTCAAGCTGAGAAGCGATGGACTCAGCGACGAGCTGAGCGTTCAGGTCGGGATTCTTGATCTCGATGACGTTGACAACGACCGGCTTGCCGACCATTGCTTCGAGCTCCGCACGCAGTTTTTCGATCTCGGCGCCGTGGAAACCGATGACAACGCCCGGCTTCGCGCACTGAACGAAAACTCTGACGCGGGCGCTGTCGCGCTCGATCTCGATCTTCGGGATACCCGCACTCTGGAGTTTGTTTTTGATATAAAGTCTGATCTTGTGGTCGGAAACGAGCGTATCACCGAGCTCTTTATCGTTGACGTACCATCTGGAATCCCAGTTCTTGATCACGCCGACGCGCAGACCGTGGGGATGAACTTTCTGTCCCATAATCAACCGACCTCCTTTTCTTTGACTGCGAGTGTAACATGGCTGGTCCGCTTCAGGATCTGGAATGCTCTGCCCTGCGCTCTGGGCTGGATCCGCTTCAGAGTCGGTCCGGGGCAGACAAAGCATTCGGAAACGTAGAGGTTGCCGGCGTCCATGTTGAAGTTGTGCTCCGCGTTCGCGATGGCGGATTTGAGGAGTTTCATAAGCGGCTCGCAGGCCATCTTATTGGTGTTCTTCAGAATTGCCATAGCGGCATCGGTGTCTTTGCCTCGGATGAGGTCAAGAACGATCTTCATCTTGCGCGGAGAAATTCTGACATATTTGAGATATGCTTTTGCTTCCATGTTCGGAATTTCCTCCTATCAGTTTCCGTTGTTCGACGTCTTCGAGCCGGCGTGACCTTTGAAGGTACGGGTGAGCGCGAATTCGCCGAGTTTGTGGCCGACCATATCCTCCGTGACGTACACGGGGACGTGCTTTCTTTCGTCGTGAACCGCGATCGTATGCCCGACGAATTCGGGGAAGATCGTGGAGGAACGGGACCAGGTCTTAAGCACTTTCTTTTCGTTCTTTTCGTTCATGGCGACGATGCGGTCGAAGAGCTTCTTCTCGACGAACGGCGCCTTTTTCAAACTTCTGCTCATGGTGTTTCTCCTTACTTCTCAATCATTACTTCGCGTTACGGCGTTTGATAATGAACTTGTTGGTGCGGGCTTTCTTGTTTCTCGTCTTATAGCCGAGAGCAGGCTTGCCCCAAGGAGTAACAGGACCGGGATGTCCGATCGGGGATTTGCCTTCGCCGCCGCCGTGCGGGTGGTCGCAGGGGTTCATAACAGAACCGCGGACGGTCGGGCGGATGCCCAGGTGGCGGGTCTTACCGGCCTTACCGAGCTTCTCGGTCTCATGCTCAAGGTTGCCGACCTGACCGATCGTTGCGACGCAGTCAAGACGGACGATGCGGACCTCGCCGGAAGGAAGTCTGACCTGTGCGGTCCCGTTTTCCTTCGCCATCAGCTGTGCGAAAGCACCTGCCGAACGGACGAGCTGCGCGCCCTTGCCGGGATAAAGCTCGATGTTGTGAATGACGGTACCGACCGGGATCTTCTCCAGAGGAAGCACGTTGCCGGGTTTGATATCCGCGTTCGCACCGGTGGCGACGACGTCGCCGTCGGTCAGGCCGAGAGGAGCGACGATGTAGCTCTTCTTGCCTTCCTCGTTCTCGATGAGAGCGATGTAGGAGGTTCTGTTCGGATCGTACTCGATGCCGATGACCTTCGCGGTGCCTTCGCCCTGTCTCTTGAAGTCGATCACTCTGTACTTGAGCTTGTTTCCGCCGCCGTGGTGGCGAACGGTGATCTTACCGTTGTTGTTTCTGCCGGCGTTCTTTTTCTTCTTCGCGAGCAGGCTCTTTTCGGGAGAGAACTTGGTGATCTCGTCGAAGGAGGGAGTAGCCATTCCTCTGCGAGCAGGGGACGTAGCCTTATATTTCTTCATAGCCATGGTATCCTGTCCTCCTTATCAGTTCATGCTGTCGAAGAAGGCGATGGTGGCGGAGTCCTCGGTGAGAGTGACGATCGCTTTTTTCCATTCGCCGGTATAACCGGTGTGAACACCGTATCTCTTCGGCTTTCTCTTCATGGTGATGGTATTGACCTTCGCGACTTTGGTCTTCTTGAACATGGTCTCGACCGCCTCGGCGATCTCGGCTTTGGTGGCGTCTTTTCTGACCTCGAAGCTGTAACGCTTGGCAGCAACGCCGTCCATGCTCTTTTCCGTGATCAGAGGTCTGATGATGATATCCGCAACAGATTTCATTTCACATATACCTCCTCGATTTTCTTTGCGGCATCCTGCGCGACGATCAGCGTATCGCAGTTGAGGATGTCATAAACGTTGATGGTGTTCCACTGAGTCGTCTTGACGCCTTCGATGTTGGCAAAGCTGCCGATGACGAACGGGTTCGACTCGGGGAGAACGACGAGCGCTTTCTTCTTTGCGCCGATCGCGGCGAGCATCGCGACCATGGTCTTGGTCTTGTACTCGTTTGCGGTGATGGCGTCCACGACGATCATATCATTGTCGGCGACCTTCGACGAGAAGGCGCTGAAGATCGCGGTGCGCTTGACCGACTTGTTCAGAGAAACGCGGTAGCTGCGGGGCTTGGGGCCGAGAGCAACGCCGCCGTGCGTCCACTGCGGAGCGCGGGTGCTTCCCTGTCTTGCGTGGCCGGTACCCTTCTGCTTCCAGGGCTTCTTGCCGCCGCCGGAAACCTCGGTACGGGTGAGGGTGGACTGTGTGCCCTGTCTCTGGTTCAGCAGGTAGGCACGGACTGCGGTATGGAGGACTGCTTCATTGACGGGAGCGCCGAAAACCTTTTCCGAGAGTTCGATGCTGCCGACTTCCTTGCCCGCCATGTTAACGACTTTCATGCTTGGCATTGTGATTTCCTCCTTCCGTTATGCTTTCACCGAATCGCGGATAAAGACGATTCCGCCGCGGGAGCCGGGAACTGCGCCTTTGACTGCGATCAGGTTCTTTTCAGCGTCGATTTTCACTGCCGTGAGGTTGAGGATGGTGACCTGCTCGTTACCGTACTGACCGGCCATCTTCTTGTTCTTGTAAACACGAGACGGCGTCGAGTTGGGACCCATGGATCCGACTTCGCGGTGAATGGGACCGGTACCGTGCGTCATTCTGAGGACGTGATGATTCCATCTCACGATCGAACCGGTATATCCGCGGCCTTTGGTGATACCTGTGATGTCGACCTTTTCGCCTTCGACGAAGGTTTCGACGGTTACCACGGAGCCTGCTTCATAAGCGGAGCAATCTTCGAGTCTGAACTCTTTGAGGTGTTTCATCGGTTTGAGACCGGCTTTCTTGAAGTGGCCGACCTCCGCTTTGGTCAGATGCTTCTCTTTCGCATCCTGATAGGCGAGCTGGATCGCCTCGTAGCCGTCGTTTTCGACGGTCTTTTTCTGTGCTACCACGCAGGGACCTGCTTCAATCAGGGTGACGGGTATCACGTTGCCTTTTTCGTCAAAGATCTGAGTCATGCCCAGCTTCTTGCCGATAATGCCCTTTTTCATTTGGTTTTTCCTCCATTCGGTTATTGGTTGACGGGTGTGAATTTGCCGATCGGCTCCCGCCAACTTGACCACGAGGTCGTGGTGTCGGAGCGATGCTCCTTGTGGGGATTTGAAGCTCCCCTCACAATCAGGCCTTGATCTCGATCTCGACGCCTGCCGGAAGCTCAAGACTCATGAGAGCCTCGACGGTCTTCTGCTGGGGATCGAGAATGTCGATCAGTCTCTTGTGCGTGCGGCGTTCAAACTGCTCACGGCTGTCCTTGTACTTGTGAACCGCGCGGAGGATCGTGATGATCTCCTTCTCGGTCGGAAGCGGAATCGGACCGCTGACTCTGCTGCCGTTTCTCTTCGCTGCGTCTACGACCTTTGCCGCTGCGGCGTCAATGATCGCGGAATCGTAGCTCTTGAGTTTCACTCTGATCTTGTTCTGTGCCATTTGATGTTCCTCCTTCTTAATTTAGCGTGCGTTGCTTTGCGTTCCTGCGTTTAAGAAGGCTCAAGAGTTTCACACTGCGCCGGGTGTTCACTCGGAACCCCAACAAAAGCGATTCTCCGATCTTCCCGCAGAAAGGAATCGGTGAACCGAAATCAACACAGCCGCGGCATATGCCGCAAACTCTTGCTTCGCCCGGTTAAATATCGGACATACTCCACGGAAATTAACCCGCCCAAGGCGGCAACCTCCCGCTTCAACGCATATCAAGCTCTACTATTATAACTGATTTCGCGTAAAATTGCAAGAGGTCGGATGATTTTCCTGAAAAATACTGTGTAGAAATTTTGTCCTTTTGTCACTCTTGCTTTTGTGCATTCTGTACAAAAACGATCGTTTTGAGGCATTTTTGCGGCTTTTTCGGAGTTTTTTTCGCAATGTTTACAATTTGTTCACAATTATGGTGTAAAATGTATGTGACAGCGCCGCGGACTTTACGCGCGCGTATAGAAATAAAGGATGGAAAGGACTTTCCGATGATGAAAAAAAGTCTTTCTCGCGGCAGGATCTATCTCGCCGTCGGGAGCGGAGGCGTCGCCGTTGCGGTGATCCTGCGCCTGATCGCCTGCTTCAGTCTGCGCAAGCCCTCCGGGCATTTTGAAGGACCGCTCGCGCTCGTATCCGGCGGGATCCTTCTGATAACGCTTCTCTTTCTGCTCACCTACGGCCTCGGAGGGAAGGAGCGGCAGAGCCGCGGTACGGACGCTTTCTCTCCTTATATTTATATACCGGTCGGCTGCTACTGCGCGGCGATCCTCTTCTGCGGCGTTCTGCTGCTCTCCGGCTCTTCGTTTGCCGACGCGGGCAGAGCGGCGAGGATCATCCGCTGCGCCGCCGCGGTCTTTCTGATCGTCACCGCCGGCTATTGCGTTTTCACGGTTGCCGGGACGAAGCGCCGCTCGGTGATCCGGGGAGCCTTCTCGCTTTCCGGCGCGCTCGGCAATCTTCTGCTCGCGCTCTATCTGTTCCTGAATACGACCTTTGCGATGAACGATCCGATCAAGGTCAGCGAAGAGGTGGCGTTTCTTTTCGCCGCGATCTTCTTCGTCACCGAATCGAGAGACGCGCTCGGACGCGGCCATTCGCGCACGCAGATCACGGTCGCCCTGATCGCCTCGGCGCTCTCGCTTTACGCTTCCCTGCCGACGCTGATCTACCGCCTCTTTGCCGGGGAGATGATCTCGACCGATCCGCTCTTCCCGATCCTTCTTCTGGTCACCGGGCTTCTGACCGGCGCGAAGGGCTGCTATCTGCAGACCGGGGAAAGAAAGAAAACCGTCCATCCCTTCGTCAGGAACCTGACGGCGGCGGCAGACGAACGCGAATATGAGACGGCGCTTGCCGCAGAGGAAGCGCGGAGCGCGGCGCAGAGCGCAGAAAGTACCGATGAGGCGCAGGAGGCGGCGGAAGAAAAGCCGCAAGCGACCGAGGAAAAAGAGGCGCCTGCCGGAGAACGGGAGGAAGAAGCATGAAAAAAATCCTTGTCATCGACGGCAACAGCATCATCAACCGCGCCTTCTACGGCGTTCGCCCGCTGACGACCAAGACCGGGAAGAACACCAACGCGATCTTCGGGATGCTGAATATGGTCACGCGCCAGCTCGACCGGATAAAGCCG